>JAQCJA010000110.1 GCA_027593305.1 bacterium | reverse complement strand
AGTAGGTATCGACGAAACGGTCGTGGTCACCGTAAATGGTGCGCATCTGCCCTGGCCAGGGAGCCTTCATGGCGAGCACGCCGGCGACGCCATTGCCCTTCATTTCGGTTCCCTTCTCAGGTTCGAGGACGGCGGGTTCGATACCGAAGAAGGGGAACGTTGCCGAGCCCGGCTTCAACTCTGTTGCGCCCGGAAGTGGCGTGATCAGGATGCCACCGGTCTCGGTCTGCCACCAGGTATCAACGATGGGGCAGCGCTCCTTGCCGGCGTTCTTGTAGTACCAGCGCCAGGCCTCGGGGTTGATCGGTTCACCAACCGAGCCCAACACGCGCAGTGAGGGCATCTGGTATTTTGCCGGCCACTGCTCACCGGCGGCGGCGATGGCGCGAATGGCTGTGGGTGCTGTGTAGAACTGGGTGACCTTCCATTTTTCGATGATCTGCCAGTAACGATCCGGATTCGGGTAGGTAGGAATCCCCTCGAACATCATCGTGGTGGCACCATTGGCCAGGGGGCCGTAGACGATGTACGAGTGACCGGTCACCCAGCCGATATCGGCGGCGCAGAAGTAGATGTCGCCGTCGTGATAGTCAAAGACGTACTTGTGCGTGGTGGCGGCGTACACCATGTAACCGCCGACGGTGTGCTGCACACCTTTGGGTTTGCCCGTTGATCCGGAGGTATACAGAATGAAGAGCGGATCCTCGGCGTCCATCTCCTCACAGGGGCAGTCCGCAGAGGCAGCGGGGAGGGCGTCGTGCCACCAGATGTCCCGGCCCTCCTGCATGTTGACGGCAAAGACGCCTTCCGGCTTTTCGCGAGCCACGACGATGCACGTTTCCACCGGCTTGCCCATGGTTTTCCCCGCTGCCGCCATGGCTGCGTCGGCATTGGGCTTGAGCAGCACCGGCTTGTTGCCGCGATGGTTGCCGTTGCACGTGATCAGGACTGTGCAGGTTGCGTCGGAGATGCGATCGGCCAGAGCATCTGCCGAGAAGCCGCCGAAGACGATGGAGTGAATGGCACCGATGCGGGCGCAGGCCAGCATGGCGACGGCAAGTTCGGGGATCATCGGCATGTAGATCGACACGCGGTCCCCCTTCTTGACGCCACGTGCCTTGAGCACGTTGGCGAACCGGCAGACCTGGTCATGCAGCTGGCGGTAGGTCAGGGTGCTGTCTTCGTCCGGTCGATTGCCCTCCCAGATGATGGCCCGTTGATCCCCGCGGCTGGTCAGATGCCGGTCCAGGCAGTTGTAGACGATGTTGGTTCGGCCCCCGTCAAACCACTTGATGGAGATAGGCCCCTTGTTCATGTCGTAGTTGTACTGCCGGACCTTCCGCCACTTCTTGAACCAGTGGAAACCTTCCGCTTTGGTGCTCCAGTAGGCCTCGGGGTCCGCAATGGAACTCGCATATTCCTTCAGGTATGCCGCATGACTGCCGACGTGGGCTTTGTCACTGACGGCCGGGGGGGGCGAATAGACTTCGTCGGCACTCATGAGACGTCACTCCTTGGGTTGATGTTGCAGACACGTTGGCATGCGGAGAGTAATATCCAATAAAGACTTCCTCAGCAAAAATGACGCCGACGGAGCCACATCAGGCCCACAAGCGTTTTCGCGTCGATAATTCTCTGTTCGTCGAGGGCGAGCCAGGCCTGGGCCTCTGACAGTTCGACGATTTCGATGTCTTCGCCCTCCTGCGGCAGGCCACCACCCTCGGCAACCTTCATGGTTGCGTCCACGGCGGCATAGTAGAGGAAGATGCGCTCGGAGGAGCCTCCGGGAGTCAGGTAGAAGGTACCCAGAGATTCCACTTCGCCGACGTTGTAACCCGCCTCCTCACGGGCTTCGGCGCGGGCCACCGCCTCTGGCTCTCTGCCGGCGTCGATGACGCCGGCGACCAGTTCCAGCGTCCAGCCGGGGCCCTTCTCCCATGTGGGGTAACGGAACTGCCGTACCATGGTAAGGACACCCCGTTGTGGGTCGTGCAACACGATAGCTGCCCCATCCCCGCGCTCCAAATTCAGTCGCGAGATCGGGGCACTCATACTGCCGTCAAAACGTTCATGCCGCAACACGACCTCTTCCAGTTGGAAGAAGCCATCGTAGACGCGGCGACGGGATTCGATATCGACCTTGCTGTTCAACGCATGGACCTCCATCAGGTTCGGGCAGAGGGGCACGCACAAGTATCGTCGCTGCACCAGACACAGCAACCGGGCATCTGAATTGGGCTGTTGGCGTCCCACGTGAGACGCAGAAAGTCGCCAATCCAGCCTGACTGCAGGCCCGTTTCAGTGGGATGGCAAGGCATACATGTTGCTGCCCCTGCAGGATGATACGAGCCCGTATGGGCACGGGCCGGAAGGAGATGCGGACCCATGACTGGTACCGAGTTCATCAAGGGCGTCATTCCCGCCGTTGTCACGCCGATGCAGGCCGACGGTGCGCTGGACGAAGCCGGGTTGCGCCGACTGATCGATCACCTCATCGAGCAGCACGTTCACGGCATTTTCACCATTGGCACGGCGGGCGAATTCTGGGCGCTGACGGCCGACGAGAAACGCCAGGTTTTCGACTGGACCGTCGATCAGGTGCATGGGCGCGTGCCCGTGTATCTGGGCACCTGTGCCGCTACGACGGCTGAGGCGGTGCAACTGGCGCGGGATGCACAAAAGGCTGGCGCCGACGCCCTGTCGGTGCTGACGCCCTTGTTCATCGCCCCCAGCGAGGAGGAGATGTTCCAGCACTATCGCGCCATTGCTGAAGCCGTCGACCTGCCTGTGCTGCTCTACACAAACCCGGACCGCACCGGCAATGATCTGTCTCCGGCGCTGGTGGAGCGCCTGGCGACGGAGGTGGAGCACATTGCCGGCATCAAGGACAGTTCCGGCAATCTCTCACAGACGGCTGAATACCTGCGTCGAACGCCCGATGATTTTCGTGTGCTCATGGGGCGCGACACGCTGATCTATGCGGCCCTGACGCATGGCGCGGTTGGTGCCATCGCCGCCAGCGCCAACCTGGCTCCAGACCTGAGCGTGGGCATCTACGAGCGGTTTGTTGCTGGTGACCCGAAGGGGGCGCTGGAATTCCAGTTGCGCCTTGCGCCCCTGCGCAATGCCTTCTCCCTGGGTACGTTCCCAGCCGTGTTGAAGACCGGCCTCGAGCTTCTCGGTCTCCCCGCCGGGCCCCCACGGCTGCCGGTGTGTCCGTTGACGCAGGAGCAACGGGAGCGGCTGCGTTCTGTTCTGGTCAAGGCGGGAAAAATCGAGGCCATGTTCACAGCGGGTGACACCATCAGCGACGAGTCCCTCGAAGCCGTGTGAGTCCCGCACACGAGTGCGGCAGCAGTGGCCTGGCAGTGCTGACCTGGCAGTGACCTGGCAGTGAGCCGGCGCCCGGGCACAGACCGCCTCGGTGCTGCCTCCTGGTCCCTCAGGCACAATGGCGACAGACGTTGACGGGATCGGCCGTCGCGTTACCCTAGCAGCGTCTGTGCCGTGGCCACTCGCTGAAGGAATTCAGGTGGAAGACGCCCTTCTCTATCATCGATTGCAGTTCGCCTTCACCATCAGCTTCCACTACCTGTTTCCGCAACTGACGATGGGTCTGGCCCTGCTCATCGTCGCCATGAAGTCGCAGGCTCTGCGTCGCAACGATGAAGGCTACCACCGCGCGGCGCGCTTGTGGATTCGCGTGTTTGCCGTCAACTTCGCCATGGGGGTTGTCACCGGTATCCCCATGGAGTTCCAGTTCGGCACCAACTGGGCACGTTTCTCCGAACTGACAGGCAGCGTCGTTGGCCAGACACTGGCCCTGGAGGGCATGTTCTCGTTCTTCCTGGAAAGCTCCTTCATCGGGCTCATGCTGTTCGGCGAGAAGAAACTGGGACCGAGGTGGCACTTCGTCTCCTGTGTTCTCGTATTTCTCGGCTCATGGCTCAGCGGTTTCTTCATCATCGCCACACATGCCTGGATGCAGCATCCTGTGGGCTACGAGATTGGTGCCGCGGGACAGATCACCCTGACGAGCCTCGGCGCCCTGTTCAGCAATCCGTGGTTCCTGTGGGAATATGCCCACAACATGCTCGCGTCCGTCGTCACCAGTGCCTTCGTCGTGACCGGCGTCGGCGCCTTCTACCTGCTGTCGAAACGACACATCGAGGCTGGCCGGCGCTTTCTGCGCGTCGGCGTGCCGGCAGGCCTGGTGGCGTCCGTTCTGGTCGCCTTTCCCACCGGTGATCAACAGGCGGGCAATGTCGCCACCTACCAGCCATCGACGCTGGCGGCGATGGAGGGCTTGTTCCACACTCAGGAGGGTGCCGGGATCGTGCTGGTGGGGCAACCCAACATGGCACAGCGTCGCATCGACAATCCTCTGCACATCCCCTACATCCTCAGCCTTATCACGTACAAGCGCTTCGATGCCGAAGTGCGGGGCATGGACGCCTACGCAGCGGACGAGTTGCCGACGAATGTGCCACTGCTCTACTACAGCTTTCATGTCATGGTGGGTCTGGGAACGATCTTCATCGCCGTCACGGGGCTTGCGTGGCTGTGGCTGTGGCGCGGGAGGCTGTTCGATACGCCCCCAATGCTCTGGGCGCTGGTGGCACTGACACCCTTCCCCTACGTGGCCACCACAGCCGGCTGGTGGGCGGCCGAACTCGGGCGACAGCCATGGCTGGTCTACGGCCTGCTGCGCACCGAAGAGGGCGTGTCGCCGTCCGTCTCGGCAGGCAACGCCCTCTTTACGCTGATCGGCTTTGTCGGGATCTACTTCGTCCTGGGTGTGCTGTTTCTGGCGCTCGTGGGGCGCATCATCCACGCCGGGCCCGAAAGCGAGGCTCCTCCCGTCGTCGGTGGGAGCGGCGGGCCGACCATCAGGCCGGCGGGGGCCTGAGCCATGGAAACGATCTGGCTGAGCATTCTGGTCTTCATGCTGGTTGCCTACGCCGTGCTCGATGGTATGGATTTCGGCGCTGGCATCATCCACCTGTTCGTCGTGCGCGACGAACAGCAGGGCATGCTCGTCAAGCGGGCGATCGGCCCTTTCTGGGACGGCAATGAAGTGTGGCTCATCGCCGCCGGCGGGGTGCTGTTCATGGCTTTTCCCACCCTCTATGCATCAATCTTCAGCGGTTTCTACCTGCCATTGACGCTGATTCTCTGGTTGTTCATCGGCCGCGGCATGAGCATCGAGCTGCGGCACCAGCTCGACAACGATCTCTGGCACAGGTTCTGGGATGGTGCCTTCGGTGTCTGCAGCCTGCTGCTGGCGCTGATCTTCGGCATCGCTTTCGGCAACATCCTGCGCGGGGTCAATCTTGGCGGCGTCGAGTCAGGTGTCTCCCTCTACGAGCCGGCGTTCTTCTTCTCACCCCTGTGGACGGAATTCATCCGCCCCGAAAATCCCGGGATCATCGACTGGTTCAGCCTGCTGGTCGGGGTCATCACCGTGTTGACGCTGGCCCTGCACGGCGGCAACTGGATCATCCTGAAGATTGACAGCCAGTTCACCCACGTCGTGCGGCGCTTCAACCTGAAGATGACGGTGTTGCTGGTGCCTTTGATGGTTGGCTCGCTGTTCGCCGTGGCGCACGTGAATGGGGGCATCCACGCGCAGTTCATCGGCGATCTGCGGCTGGCTCTGATCCCATTGCTGGGGCTGGCGGCGCTGCTGGCGAATCTGGTGTTCCTCGTGCGCCGCAACGAAGTCGGCGCCTTCGTTGCATCAAGCCTGTTCATTGCCGGCATGTTTGTCGCCGCCGTGGCGGGCATGTATCCGGTGGTGCTGCCGAGCACGAATCTGGTGCATCCGTCCCTCACCCTGTTCAGTACAGCGGCGCCTGCGTACTCCCTGCACGTGGGCATCCGCTGGTGGGTCCTGGCAATGCTGCTGGTGGCACTCTACTCAGGTGTCATCCACTGGCTCCATCGTGGCAAGATCGCCAGTGACGGGATGACCCTCACAGGGTATCACTAGAGCAGGGCATCTCGCCCGCCACTCAGCACACGTCGTCGAAGATCTGCACCGCCACCAGGTCACCGGCGGCGACGGCCCGCTCCGGCTCGAGCACGACAAAACCGTTGGCACCGAGCATGGACGTCATCATGTGTGATCCCTGGGCGCTGTGTCGGGTACTGGCCGTCAGACAACCCTCGCTGTTGAGGCGCAGGCGGGCGCGCAGGTAGTTGCGGCGGTCGTCTTCATTGACCAGATCGTGCTCGATGCGCGCCGTGCTTTGCGGCAGAGCCCAGGTCGCCTCGGGATAACCGCTGGCCTTGCGGATGGCGGGGCGCACGAACTGCAGAAACGACACCAGACTGGAGACCGGGTTGCCGGGCAGACCGAAGTAGGGCGTGCCCTGCAGCAGGCAGAAGTAGAGCGGCTTGCCGGGTTTCATGGCCACTTTCCAGAGCACTTCTTCGGCGCCCAGATCCGTGAGAACTTTCTTTACATAATCGTAGTTGCCGACGCTGACCCCTCCGGAGGAGACGATGAAGTCGCAGCCCATGGCGGCCTCGATCGAGGCGCGGATCGCTGTTTCGTCGTCGGCGGCGGTGGGCAGCAGCACCGGGTCGGCACCACAGGCACGGGTGATGGCGCCAAGAGCCGGGGAGTTGCTGTTGACGATCTGCCCTGGGCCACGAAGGTCACCGATTTCGACCAGTTCATCCCCCGATGCCAGAATCGCCACCGTCGGCCGTCGACCGACAACCACGTAGGCCCGCTGCACGGCAGCCAGTACGCCGATTTCGCCGGCGCCCAGAACGGTGCCGGCCGCCATGAGGGCGGCGCCCGCTTTCATGTCCTCGCCGCGGTAGCGGACATTTTCACCGACTGCCTCCTCGGGCTCGAGGATGTCGACCTGATCGCCGTGATCCTGCGTGTCTTCCGAGCGGATCACGGTGTCCGCCCCATCCGGCAGCAGGGCACCGGTCATGATGCGACTCGCCTGCCCGGCACGGAGGGCCTGCTGCGGCACCTTGCCGGCAGGGATGTCCTCGATCACCTGCAGGGTCACCGGCGCCGCAGGCGTAGCGCCGGCGACGTCGGTGAAGCGCACGGCGAAGCCATCCATGGAAGAGTTGTCGTGGGGCGGGTTGTCGAAGGGTGCCACCAGGTCGGCCGCCAGCAGGCGACCGCCCGCAGCCGTCAGGGGAATCCGTTCGGCGCCGAGGGGACGGATGCGCGCCAGGACGGCGGCGAGAGCTTCTTCGACGGTGTGCATGTAGGCGGCCATGGGGCTCCGGTAGCAACGAGAAACGCCGGGGCCTGTTGGGGCCCCGGCGTCGGTATCACAGCAGCAATGCCGCCAGGTGTCAGCTGGCCGGCGCCTGGTAGTACGGATTCTTGCCGTTGGCGTGGTCGGTGACGTCGTAGATCGCTTCGATCTCGGGACAGGCTTCCTTGATCATCACCTCGATGCCCTGCTTGAGGGTGACATCAGCCATGCCGCAGCCCTGGCAGCCACCTTCGAGTTGCAGAAACACGGTCCTGTCGCGCAGATCGATGAGCGAGACCCGGCCGCCGTGACCGGCGACAGAGGGGTTGATCTTTTCCTCGAGCACGGTCTGTACGCGGCTGACGAGATCGCCATCGACACCAGCCGGCAGTGTTCGTGGTCGTTCGATCTTGAAACCGGAACCCATCAGGCCCTCGACATGGTCGACGGTCGCCTCGTCCACGTGGTCCTGGCTGTCCGGGTCGACAAAGACATCGAAGCCGTCGAATGGCAGGATCTGGTCGACGTCGTTCTCCTGACCCTCGGCGATAAAGGCCATGCGGTAGTCGACCTTCAGAGGGGATACGGATGTGGCACTGATGCGCAGCCCCTTGACGCTGTTGGGGCTCTTGTCGATCAGCGCGACGATTTTCTCGCGGGCACCTTCAGTGATGGTCAGCATGGGATGTCTTCTGGGATCCGGTTGCGGAGAGGGAACGGCGGGCTCTGCGACAGAATGTAGATTCGACACCCCGAAGGTCAACAACGGCGCTAGAAGTCGCAATCCTCTGGGAGGGGGGCAACTTCCTTCGAGTGCCGCGAGGAAGTCGCGCAGGTCTGCCAGCGAGGGTCTCATTCGTCCTCTCATTCGCCCGGAGGGCCTGGGACGTAATAGGGTGCCAGCTCCTTCAGGTCCCGATCCAGACGCAGGCGCCAGCCGCTCTGCCGTTGCGGCTGAATACCGAAGGAGGACTCCAGATCGAATTTCTGGTTCAACGCCCCCGTCTCCTGCAGCGCCCGGGAGAGGGCGGTCTGCACGTATCTCTGGGCGGCATCAACAACGGCATCCACCGTCGGCCCCCGCACATCCATGACATGCAGCAGACCCGGCAAATCGCGATTCAGGCGTCGCGCCGTGATCTCGAAGAGATCGAAGTGTATCTGCTCGTGCTGCAGGACGTAGGCGGGAGACACGGTGTTGGCCGGATTCCACCAGGAACAGGAACGGGACAGCAGGGCCCGGAAGGCCAGGCCTTCAATTCTTGCCTGGAAGGCGACATCCGCCTCGGCATCTGCCACCGGAAGCGGAAAGATCCGTGCCTCCGGTGTGGCGACGACGTAGGCACAGGACACGGCAACGGGACGCACATCGCTGGTACCGAAGGCACCGGGTGGTCGCTCCCCGAGAAAGTCACTGCGGCGCAGCGGGCGCCAGCCGATCACGTCGGCCGAGTCCACACCGCCGCCCGCTCTGCTCGTGCCGTCCTGATGTTGCTGGGCGGCAGTCGACGCGGACATGGCGAGAAGCAGAAATGGGATGCAGGCGAATCGTCTCACGTGCACAAGTGTCGTGTCTCGTCTATGGACCGGCAATGCTGACTGCGATACCATATGCCGCAGATGTGGCATCATACCCTTCGCACCCCGCAATGGAGGACGACCTTGTTCCAACTGGGCAATGATGAACTGAGCCTGACGCTGCTGGATCCGGTGGAGGATGCGGCGCGCCTCGGAATGCGCTATGTGTCAGGTTGTTACGTGTATCAGATCGACGACGCGCGCCTGGGTCCGCTGTTCTCGGGGCCGGTCTATCCCGTCGATCCGCCCCCCGTGTTCGACGGGCAGGGCATTCCCGAGGCCTTCCGCCTGACGGTGGATCCCATCGAGGGGCGCAGCATCGTCTTCGGCAATGCCATCATCGCCGACGACGGCAGCCGCGGCCGCGAAAAGGCCGTCCTCGAGCGCTGCCGCTGGCGCACCGACCAGGAGGAAGTACGGCTCCGCATGTCGACGACGCAGCATTTTGGTGACCTATCGCTGAATCTGCACCGCGAGATCGCCCTGGCAGGGCGTGAGATCGCCAGTTCAACCCGTGTGGAGAACACCGGATCTGCACCATTGCCATTGATGTGGTACGCCCACCCGTTCTTCCCCTGGCCGGAAGATGGCGTCTGCTGCCGGTTCTCCTGCAACGTCAACCTGCCGGAAAACCCGGGCTTCCGCCTCAACAGCGAGGGTTTCATCGAACGCATCCCCGAGCACGATTGGGGCAAGGGGCAGTTCATCCAGATCGGTGGTGTGCAGGGACATCACCTCGAGGCCGCCATGCGCCACCCCACACGCGGCGAAATGACGGTCACCGGTGACTTCGCCATGTCGGAGATGCCGATCTGGGGCAATGCCTGCACCGTGTCCTTCGAGCCCTACCTGCAACAGGTGGTGGCGCCCAATACCGAGTTGACCTGGTCCCTTACGTATCACGTCTAGCCGGAGGGTAACAGAGAGTGAAATCAGCACGCCTTGTCGCGCCTCGTCGCTGGGAACTGCTGGACGAGCCGATGCCCCGACCGACGCCGGGAAACATGCTCGTGCAGCTGCAGCGCACGGCGATCTGCGGCACCGACAAGCCGGCATGGATCGGTCTGGGCGGGACCTATCCCATGGAGCCGGGTCGCTCCGGACACGAGGGTATGGGTACGGTGATCGACTGTCCTTCGGGTCGATATCTCGAGGGTGAGAGCGTACTGCTCTACGGCTTCGATCGCGGGCTGTTTCAGCAATACACCCTCGCCAATGATGATGGCGGCTGTATCCGCCTGCCCGCTGGTGATGCGGACGAATTGCTCATGAGCCAGCTCTTTGGCACGGTCCTGCACGCGTTCTACAAGCTCGGCAACATCATCGGCCAGGATGTCGTCGTCATCGGTCAGGGCTCCGTGGGACAGATGTTCAACGCGGCGCTGCGCAATCTGGGGGCGCGTCACATCATCGGCGTCGATCCCCTGGCGCACCGACGGGCGCTGGCACCGAAGATGGGTGCGACCCACACGCTGGAGCCAGGCGAGGATCTGCGCGAGCGGGTCCTGGCCATCACCGGCGATGCGCCACATATGGTGGTCGAGGCGGTGGGTCTGGAGGCAACCTTCCACACGGCGGCGAGCCTCGTACGGCGCGGCGGCACAGTTCTCTACTTCGGCGTGCCCAACAAGCAGAACAGCAGCGGTGTGATGGAGCTGAATTTCCTGCAGATGTTCACCAACGAGGTGCGCATCATCACCACCGTCGGGCCCGATCCCCATGCCGACTATGCTGCCGCGCTGCAGTGGATCACCGAAGGTCGCATCGACGTACGTCCCATGATCAGCCATGTACTGCCGCACGAGCAGATTCAGCAGGCCTTCGAGATGGCTTTTGAGGAGCCCGCCGCACACGAGTCCCTGAAGATCGTGCTCCACTTCGACTAGTGCCCTGTTAAGGAAAGTGAAGAAGTGACGACAGAAGAACGCCTGGCTGCATATAAGCGTGACGGCTACACGGTCTTTCCAAAGGTCTTCGGCGACCGCCTGATGGATGCCTGGAAGGCGGCCTATCCGAGCATCGTGGAACGGCAGACGCCACTCGGCCAGGAGGATCCGACGCTGTGGCTTCGATCAACCCTGGAGTATGAGCCGAAGCTGTTCCTCCCGGCGGTGGCCCATCCGACGCTGCTGGACTTTGCCGAAAGGGTCCTGGGGCCCTTCGTGCAGATGGACAATCTGACCTTCATGGCCTTCCCGTCGATGCCGAAGCAGGAGGCCCAGGGTCGAGCCTCGGGCTGGCATCGGGACATCTGGGCGTACAAACCGACCCATGGCGAATACGTGCCACCCCTGGCATGCAACGCCATTACCTATATGCAGGATCTGACCGAGGAGTACGGTCCTCTGCGGGTCATCCCAGGTTCTCATCGCAGCCGCATCAGCATCGCCAGGGAGGAGAGCGGCAAACCGCATCGGGAAGAGATCATCGTGCCCCTGAAGGCAGGGGATGTCGTCTTCACCCATGCCGCCCTGTACCATTCCGGTACGCCCAACTGTTCGGGACACCCGCGCTACTTCTTCAGCC
>JAQCJA010000109.1 GCA_027593305.1 bacterium | reverse complement strand
GTCCAGCAGGGACGTCAGGCCGCCCTGCTCCACGAGCCGACCGGCGTGGGCCCGCAGATCGTGCCGCGAATGCCCGTTACCCCGCAGCCCCATGGTGACATTGTCGAGAACCGTGCCCCGCAGCATGCAGGGCGACTGATGCACGTAGACGCGCCTGATCTTCGGTGCCCCCAACTCACACTGTCCGTCGTAGTCGCGCTCGAGGCCCGCCAGTACCCGCAACAGGGTCGTCTTGCCGCTGCCATTGGCCCCCTGCACGATCAGGCGGTCCCCGGGGGCGATATCGAGAGCACCGACGGAACAGATGGGGCGGCCCTTGCGAACCACCTGCAGGTCCTGGACGCTGATCAAGGATTGGGTCACGTACGCTCCTCGCGTGACAGGTAGCCGACGGCGAAGCTGATCGCCAGTGCTGTCAGCAGCAACAGCAAGCCCATCGCCAGGCCCCGACCGAATTCGCCCATGCCGGTCTCCATGGCCGTTGCTGTGGCCAGCGTCCGTGTGCGTCCCTTGATGTTGCCGCCGACGATGATGGCGATGCCCAGTTCGGTCACACACCGGGCGTAGGCACTCAACACGGCGACGACGATCCCCCTGCGGGCCTCAGACACATACGTGCAGCAGCGCTGCCACCGTGACACACCCAGCGTGGCCAGGGTTTCGGCGACGCGAGGATCGAGGGCGGCAATGGCGCCGTGGGTGAGAGAGATCAGGATCGGCAGGGCCAGCAGCAGTTCACCGATGACGATCGCCCACGGCGTGTAGAGCAGGTCGAAGGGGCCCAGGGGACCGCGACGGGAGAACAGACCATAACAGAGGATGCCGATGAACACGGTGGGCAACGCCATTGATGCGCGGATGGCGATGACGAGCAGTCGCGCCCTGGGGCCCGACATGCGGGCCAGGGCGATGCCGACGGGCACGCCGACACTGCCGGCCAGCAGCAGCGCCAGACTTGACACCCAGACCGACCGCCACGCCGCCTCATAGACCTGCGGGTCCAGTCGCAGCAATGCCTGCACGGCATCGGTCAGGCCTTCAAGAAAGAACGCCATGCAGACTCAGGGCTCGGTGCGAAGTCGCAGAGGATGGAACAGCACCTGGCCATCGACACGGTAGTCGGCGATCTGTCTCTGTGTGGGTGCGGAGATCATGTAGTCGACAAATTCGTGGGCCCGCTGCAGCTGTTGCCTGTGGTCTGTCTTGACGACGATGATACCGTAGGGGTTTTCCAGCAGGGGTGAGGGCGCCGTCAGGGGCACCAGGTCGAGCTTACTGCGCATGGACAGAAACGTACCACGATCGCTGAGGATGTAGGCCTGCATCTCGTGTGCCATCAGCAGACTCGGACCCATGCCCTGCCCACTCTCAACGAACCCCGACCAGGCCGGCCGTCCACCGACGGCCTGCCACAGGGCGAGTTCTCGCTGATGGGTGCCACTGCTGTCGCCGCGGGAGACAAAGGGTGCCCCCGCCGTGGCGATCCGGCGCAATGCCGGCAGGACATCGCTGCCGCCGATGGCGACTGGATCACCGGTGGGGCCCAGCAACTCGAACGTGTTGTACATGACGTCCTCGCGACGAACCCCGTCGCCGTCGCGCATGAAAGCGTCTTCGGCGGCGCGGGCATGTACAAACACGACGTCGACATCACCGGCGCGCCCCAGTTGCAGGGCTCGTCCCGTGCCGACGGCGACGATGTCGACGCGCACACCGGCAGACGTTTCATAGGGCGGTACAATCGCATCGAGCAGACCGCTGTCCCGGGTACTGGTGGTCACCGCCACCCGCAGCGACACGGCCGGTTGGGGGTCTGCTTCGCCGCAACCCACAACAGCTCCCAACCCGAGACAGCAGCACATCCAGACTTCCCAGCGGGCGGGCCCGCCGAAATATCCCATGATCTCAGTCATCCTTCGTCGCCTGTGCGATGATGCGGAAAGATTCAGCCAATGTCTGTGGATCGTTGACAATGGTCATGACCAGATGGTCTGGCTCGATGTCATAATAGTAGCCCGGGTGCGTCAGTATCCTGTGTCCGCCCAGCAGGGCCATCGCTGCCTCGTCCTCATCTGCCAAACTCGGCACCGTTATATAGAACCCGCCCCGGGGCCTGTTGAAGTCCAGACCGAGGTCCAGACTGAATTCCAGATTCGCGAGTCCCGCCATCGCCTCTTTGTGACACTGGCCAATCCAGGCCACGTAGCTCTGCTGAAAGGCCCGGCCCCGCGCGAAAATGCCGGGTACCGAAAACTGGACGATCTCATTTACCGGGAGAAATGTATCCGCAATCATCTCCAGCGCCTGAAGGGATTTTCGCACGAGCGCCGCGTCACCGGACACCGCCAGCCATCCCAGTTTCATGCCCGGAAGGGCGAACATCTTGGAAAATCCATTCAAGGTAAAAACGAGGGGCGCCTCTGTCGCGGCGGGGCGGGGCAGCCTGTCGATGCCGAAGAGGAATTCGCTGAACACTTCATCGGCAATGATGGGCAGATTGTATCGTTGTGCAATTTCTGCGACGCCCGCCAGTTGCTCATCGTCGGCGACCATCCCTGTCGGATTGTGCGGAGAAATCAGGACGATGGCACGTGTGCGCGTGCTGATCTGATCGTTGAGGTGGTCGAGGTCGATGCTCCACTGACTCGACTCGAGCAGTCGGTAGTGGGTCAGATCAACGCCGCAGATGCGGGCGATGTAGTCGAACAGCGGATAGGAGGGTCGAGGGCAAATGATTTCATCGCCGACTTCGGCCAGGAGCTTGAAGCAGTAGAGAAATGACAGACTTGTGCCTGGCGTGAGCAGGATCTGCTCCGCTGAAAAGTTCAGGTCCGCATAGAAACTGGCAATGGCCTCTCGTGCGACGGGCTGGCCGAAGGAATCCGGCCGGTAGCGGCGGGCCGGCTCCATCGCCTCGGCAAAGATGTCACGGAGCGTGTCGGGGGGAAAGACAATGCCGTGTTCGTTGACGCTGCCGCGGACCAGATCAACAATGGTTTCGCCCTGGTCCTGAAGCTTGTCGCGCAGCGTGTAGAGCGGGTTCGTGCTGCCACCCAGTTCCTCGGCCAGTTGTGAAAATTGCATCTTCATGGTTGGTGAATACAGCCATTTTGAGGAGTGCGGCGAGTTGCCTGTACCCGGGTCGAGGCCACCCGTGAGACCATCGCTACTTGAGCAACACCATCTTGCGTACAACCCGTCTGGCGCCGGCACACACCTCATAGAAGTAAGTGCCCGTCGCCTGGCTGGCGGCGTTCCACGTGAGTTGGTGTGCTCCAGCCTCCTGCCAACCGGAAGCCAACACATCGATCGTCTGTCCTTTAGTATTGTAGACCGTCACCTCGATCTGACCACTGTGCGCCAGTTCGTAGTGAATCTGCGTGTTGGCATTGAACGGATTCGGGTAGTTGGCGCTGACCTCGAAAGCCTGCGGTTGCTCGCCGTTTTCGGCAGTGACGGCAGTGCTGCCTGCCCCGGTGGCCGAGGCCAGTGCCGCAACCAGCTTGTCGATCTGTTCTTCGTTGTTGAAGATGTGTGTTGATAGTCGAATCACCTGCTCATCTTCCGCCTCGATGCTGTTGTCCCCATAGACGGAATTGTAATGCGTGCTCTTGATCCTGAACCCCCAGTCGAGGAGGCGGCTCGCAATGCGGTTCACCGTCGTTCCTACGGGGACATAGGAGACCATCGCCGACGCAAGTTCGGGATCCTCCGGCGAAACCGGGATCAGCGTTGGCAGCGGCCGCAGGCGGTCGCGCAGATAGCGGCTCAACTGCAGCACCCGCGCCTCGACCCGCTGCCGCCCGATGATGTCGTGGAAATCCATGGTATCGCCGTGGGCGACCATGAGCGGCGTATTGCGTGTGCCGCCACCAGCCATGTAGACCCCGTGCTGGATCCCGTCCCCGTCGATGCAGACATGGCGCGAATCTGCGAACTGGCTTCGCCGCGGATGTAAAGCAGCCCCGTGCCTTTCGGTGCCAGCATCCACTTGTGACTGCTCGAGGCATAGGCGTCGACCCCCAGGTCACGTACGTTGACGTCGAGCATCCCTGTGCGCCGTCGGCCACCAGCAGAATGCCACGGGGACGGGTGATCCTGGCGATGTCCGCCAAGGGCATACGCAACCCAGTCGTCGTGTTCACGTGACTGACGCTGACCACCCGTGTGCGCTCGGTGATGCCGTCCTCGATACGCTGCAGGATTTCGGCCTTACTGGTCACGGGCGTGGGCAGATGGATCTGGCGTAGGTGAATACCCGCCATCTGCTGCATGTGGAGCCAGCAGATAATACCGCCGGCGTGCTCGTGATCCGTGGTCAGCACCTCGTCACCGGATTGCCAGCGGATACCGGAGGCGATCAGGTTCATCGCCTCCGTCGTGTTACGCGTCAGCAGCATCTCACTGCGGGTCCGGGCACCAACGAATCGCCGCGCCTTGTCGAGTACCGCTTCCGCCTGCACCCCATCGTAGCCGGACCAGGCGTGCGCGATCGGATCGGCTTCCATGACATCGATATACGACTTGTAGGCTTCGATGATGGCCCGCGGGGTGGCACCGATGCTGCCGCAGTTGCAATGTAAAAGCCCCGACCGCAGCAGGAACTCGTCCCCAATGCGGCTCCAGTACCCCGCCGCATCGGTGCTGCCCGCCAGATCGTCACGCAGATCCCCCAGATAGCCGGACAGCGCTGCGGCGATCTCCGGCAAGGTCTGTGCCATCGCCAGGCTGGCGATCATGCCCTTGAAAAAGTCCCGTCGTTCCGTGATTCGCCTCCCCATGTCTCTTGTTGTGTGACCCGGATCCTGGCCTGCCCGACAGTATGTCAGCAACTTCTCGGGAAGGTGCAAGGGGCCATCAGCGTATGCGGGCGAGGTAGTCGCAGTGCGGAAGTCAGAGGCTCGTTGATCGCAGGATGTGTGAAGGCAGAATGGCTCCCATGCCCATGGAGTGTTCGTAGGCCTGCGCGGCTCGACCGGTGTTGAACGGAATGTCCAGTCGACGTCGGACCGTGCGCTCAAGATTGTCGCGAGCGCTCACGAGTTCCTCAGAACTCAACGTGTCAGTGAAGACATAGGACACGTAACCGCCCTCCGGGTTCCCTTTGTAGTAGTCGGCCGTATTAGTAAAATCCACGTCGATGCTGTGCAGGCGGTCACCGGAGCGTGGTACCACATAGGTGTAGACCCCGTCCATCTGCGCATGTGGCACGGCCTCATCATAGTAGGGTGTTCCGGGGTACGTGGTGATGATTGTGCAATCGAAATCGTCGGGACGCACTTGCAGCAACCAAGCTTCCGTCTGCGCAACCGTCTCGAAACTCTCGCCCGGGTGACCGATAGACATTAGGGCTTTTACTTTCAGGCCAGCAGAGCGGGCGAACTCAACTGCCCTCGAGTTCTCTTCACGCGTCGCTTTCTTGTTCATGTTCTCAAGAATCTGCGGCGCACCGGACTCGAAACCGGTGAGCAACCAGCGGAATCCCGCGGAGTGCATGGCCTGAGCCTGCTGCTGCGTGAACAGCTCTGCCTTGACAAAACCGCGCAACCTGAATTCGACACCCAGCCGCCGCTGCATCGCACTCAACTGCTCCATGAGCTGCAACATCTCTTTGTTGACATTGAGTTCATCATCGTAGAACATGAACCCGGTGAATCCATAGGACCGATACAGTTCCTCGATTTCTGCAACAATGCTGGCCGACGATCTTGTCCGGATCATGCGGAGGGACTTGGAGTTTCTTCCACCGCAGAAGCCGCACTGAAACGGGCACCCGAGCTGCGCGATGAGGCTCGATGCCGCATGACCCTCAATCTGGTATTTGTATGACGTCAGATCGATCAGGTGACGGGCAGGCAAATCGCTGTTCTCATAATCGGCA
The DNA here is from genome assembly GCA_027593305.1 of bacterium. GTDB lineage: Bacteria > Latescibacterota > UBA2968 > UBA8231 > UBA8231 > UBA8231. Next base: position 5,476 of record JAQCJA010000109.1, on the reverse strand, counting down.
TCGGTCATGAACAGCGGTCCCCGATGGTCATCTCCATCAACAAAGACCGGTGCATCAGGGGCAAGGGCGACGAGGATCGCACGCTCTCCGTCGCCGGAGACCAGCACATCACTCACTGTGTGCAGGTGAGCCATGGCTTCATGTGCCCGACCACGGCGTCCCTCCCTCTCCTCAAGCTTGCGCGCAGAAGTAACGAGTGTCGTGTGGGGACCGCCCAGAATCACCCGCGCTCCGGGGGCTATCTGCCGGACGCGCTTGATGATTCTGAGGGCGGCGGGCATCTGTGGCGTCGTGGCCGTTATGCCAACGTGGGTCGCCTTGCGGTGGCTGAGATAGCGTTCAACGACATCCTCGTAGTTCGAGATTCCAGAGAGGTCAAGAACCGAGACTCTCTGTCCCTGCCCTTCCAGGGCAGCGGCTACGCGCAGAATCCCGAGGCTTGGGAAGACCCTGTCATCCAGGAGAAACGTGGATGGGGGAATGACCAGCACCACAGCTGTTTCAGCCATGGTCCTCCTGAGATCTCTCGCGGCGATCCCATTCGCTTGCAAGAATTCTGTAGCCCACGATCTTGAACATGAACGCGAAGGCTGCCAGCAACAGAAGCATCGAGACGAGAAAGACCGCAAAGCCGAAGTTCACGGCGAGGAACATGGCCGTCCACCCAGGCAAACTCGCTTCTCTGACAAACTTGACAAACAGCGCAAAAGCCGTCGTGAGCATGAAGAACCCGATACTGACCAGCAGAAACAGAAACAGTTTGGAAATGACCGTTTTGTAGAACATCATCAACCCGACGAAGGCGTGGCTTGTCAGGTTGTAAAGACTCTGGCTGCTGCTACCACCGTAACGGGGGCGCCGATCGCAGCGAACACAGACATGGGGCAGCCGCAACCGCAATACGGCGAGCGCGTAGTACACCGCCGTGAAGGGGGCCAGACGAATGGCCTCGACATACTTGCCAGGCACAACCATGAAATTGTTGGGCATGATGCGTGAACCCGTAAGCACTGTGAAGAAACCTCTGAACAGCCGATACAGCACCCTGACATGCAGCCCGTCGTGCCGTCTGCCCCTTTCGGTGAAGACGACCATTTCACGGTTTTCCTCTGACAGTTGCAGCAACTGCGGGATTCGCTGAAGATCGTCCTCGCCGTCAGAGTCGAGCGTGATCAGATGCGCATTCTCAGGCACCTCACAGTTCCGCAAGGCAAAGGCGATGGCGCCCTGGTTGCCCAGGTTTGTAGGCACACAGATCAAACGAACATCAAGATCGGGGTGATTCCGCGACCAGTCTTCGACCCTGGCCCTGGTATCGTCGAGCGAATAGTCGTCGACGACATAGAGTCGTGAAGCGGCGAGGCTGCCACAGGCCAGGAGTACGTCGAGCAGTTCCTTGAGGAAGACCTCCAGCTGTTCGCCATCATTCCGGGAGGCCGTAAGGAAGCACCATGACGGCGTCCGTGTAGTGCTCAAGGGGACTCTCCCTGGTTTTTCTGCACTCGACTAAGTATGCTTGCGCTCACCGGTAACAAAGACCCGTCAGAATGGTTATGCTGCCCTGCAACATTATGGGAACTCAAGATACACAAGACAAGACGGGCTCGCCTGTGAACAAAGGCACGTGGCTTCTGTGCCTTGGAGGTCTCTCACTTTTTGCCGCTGGATTCATGCTCTTTCACGGCCGCGAAGCAAATCTGTCCGGCTCGTGGGATTACATCCTCACGCACGACGATGACTATCTGTATGCGTCTGTCGCTCGGGGATACGCGCAGACACCGATCAGTGACGGCAATGCTCACTACTATGAAGAACGTGGCAGAACCAACTCGCCTCTCGACTACGCTGCAGTGGCAGCAACGGGCCTCGTTTCGCGGGTCCTCGATGTTCCGGTGCCAACCCTGCTGATCGGCTGGAAGATCCTTGTTCCCTTCCTGACGTGGGTGGTTCTCTGGCTTTGCCTGCGGCACTACTGGGGTGTCCGCAGCAACTATGCCGCAGCTTTTTCGCTCGTGCTCATGACATCGACATTCTTTCTTCACGGCAGCGGCCAGTTCACCGTCCTCCGTTTTTCCCATCCTGCGGACAGTATCTGGTTGGTAACACTCTGGGCTTGCTTGATCTTCTGCGCGCCGCGAAACCGCAACACGTTTGTGTCAATCGGTGCAGTTGCCTTCGCGACGATCATTGTCGCTCCCTACTATGCGATTGTGGGCGCCTGGTTACATGGCTTCCGTCTATTCTGGGACCTGCTGCGCAGGCAACATGGAGGCTTACGCTGGGAGTGTGGCGCCATTGCTCTCGTCGCCTCCTTGTGCGTGGGGCGTCTGTTACTCGTGCTGATCGATCTCAAATCGAGTCGCTACCTTCAGCACGCCCTGAACCTGGAGATCGAAGGCAGTCGCGAGGCAGACCTCGGTGCCGTTGCTCTGTGGCTCGGAGCTGCCCTGGCGGTCGGCTGGGCCGCCAGATGGCGCCGCTCGAACCTGACGACGATGGACGGCATCCTGCTTGGAATTCTGGCAATGGAGCCGCTGGCCGCCAACACCCAGGCTGTACTCGGTAACGACCACCAGATGTCCATGCATCGCTACTATCTCCTGATATTTGAATTCGCCGCACTGGTGGGTTGGCTACAGGAAAAACTGCCGTCATTGATACGCCGAACCGCTGGCACAGCATGGGACGGAATTGCCATCATCGTTACGGCGGCTCTGGTATGGGTGCTGGTGCAACCCGAACTGAACTGGTTCCGCTACCTGCCCAGGAGTGAACCCACACACTTCGTCTTCGACAACGACACGCTGATTCTGGGCGTTCTGCCGCTCTTGCTGCTGATGGTCTGGATGCCTCTCAGATTCAAGACGATTCAGCGTTTTTTCCAGAGCCCTGCACGACTCGCTGTTGTCGTTGCCGCCGCAACGCTTCTCGCCTACGGATCTCGAGTCTCTCAATTGAGCGAGCCGAATCGAGACTATCCCTTTGGCGGAGCCATCGAATGGCTTGCTGAGAATGCGGAAGATAACGAGGTCCTTCTCACCGTACCTCCTCAGCGAGCCAAGATCGACTACAGTCTGCTGTACTCACCTGTAAAGACGTACTGGAACTTCACGGGACAGCACTTCTCCGACCAGCCGGCAGAGAAGAACTTCCGTTCAGGATTCTATGTAGCACTTGTCCAGGGAATGTTACCGGAGGCCTCCTACGAGGCTCTGAAAGGCGCAAGGCAGCTGACGATGCATCTTCGCCTGGACTACGTTCTCATCGAAGCAGGAGTTCCTTCACAGGCTCTCGTGCAGGAGCAATTGGCAGACTTCTCAGAGATCGTGTTTGAGGATGTCCGTTGTATGCTGCTGCGAGTCGATGCAGCAGGGGGCCGGTCCCTCTGAAGACGACAGGACACGCACCAGCCGCGATGCCAGTTTATGCAAACACATTGTGCCATCATCGGATCGCCGTGGAGCTTGAGTGAGAGAACACCCAGCAGCCAGGAATAAGTGGAGCAGGCCATGAATGTCATCTGCATCATGCTGGATTCGTTGCGTACCGATCACGTCGGTGCCTACGGCAAGGCCCATACCGGGGGGCAGGGCGCAGAGAGCTGGCCCGGCGGCGCCGGACCGGCGCGGGCACGGACGCCGGCGATGGATCGTTTTGCCGAAAGCTCGCTGGTCTTTGACCGTGCCTACGCCGGCTCCTTTCCCACGCTGCCATGCCGCCGGGATCTGTTCACCGGCCGCTGGGGGCACCCGTTCAACACCTGGGACGAGATGGAACGGCATCTGCCGACCATGGCGGAGAGCTTCCGCAAAGCCGGCTATACCACGGGGCTGATCTTCGATACGCCCATGTTCATGACGCAGGGCAACTTCCTCGATCGCGGTTTCGGTTCCATCGAGTGGATCCGTGGGCAGGGGGGAGAGCCGTGGATCGCCGATGCCACCCTCGACCTGCAGTTGCCCGCAGCCGAACACAAGGTCAAGGCGGCCGGCCTCAAGCGCTACATGCTGAATCAGAGCCGTCGTCGGTACGAGTGCGACTACCTCGGCCCCCGCGTGTTTCGCGAGGCGACACACTGGCTGGAGAAGAACTACCAGGCCCCCTTCTTCCTGTGGATCGACAGTTGGGATCCGCACGAGCCCTGGGATCCGCCCCAGCACTACGTTGATCTCTATGATCCGGGTTGGACCGGCGACGAGATCCAGTACCCGTGTTACGGTTTCTCCCTCGACTTCATGAGCGACGCCGAACTTCACCACACACGCGCCCTGTACGCGGCGGAAGTGACGATGACGGACCGCTGGCTCGGGTACTTCCTGGACACCGTCGATCTGCTGGGGTTGAACGAGAATACGCTGGTTCTGCTGATGTCCGACCACGGTCACTACTTCGGCGACCACGGTCTGCAGGGCAAGCCCTGGGGGGACCTCGGCCAGCTGTACGAACCGATGATTCGCCAGGCCTTCATGCTGAGGCAGCCCCAGGGTCCCGCCGGCGCGCGTTCGGGCGCACTGGTGCAACCCGTCGATCTGTTTCCAACGCTGCGCGAGTTGGCGGGTCTGCAGATTCCCAACGGGTTGCAGGGCCAATCCTTCGCCACGGTGGCCCAGTCGCCGACGAGCCCCCACCGGGAATTCGCCATCAGCGGCCGCAACCTGAACGACACCTGGGGAACGGTGCCGGCGACGGTGACCGATGGTATCTGGTCGCTGCAGTACTGGCCGAACAAGGATCTGGCCTACAAAGGACCCAAGCCGGTGCGCCAGGAAACCTATCCCACCATCGGCATGCCGGAGCGCCGGGTGGATGAACTCTTCGACCTGCGAACCGATCCGGACCAGGAACACAACATCCTGGCGGCACATCCGCAGGAGGCGGCGCGTCTGCACGCGGCGTTGCGGGAACTCATCGAGTTGGGGGATACGGACGCCCAGATCGCGCGCACCTACGAAGCGCTACCTGGCAGCAGGTGGGCCGACAGCAGGTAAGGCCACCGTCGCCTATGAGCGGTCTCCCTTCGGCGTGCCGAATCGGGATGGCACACGTATGATGTTCCGCAGCGACTGGGAGGACCCGGACGGTCCGGTGTACAGCTATGTCGCCGAACTGCCGCGTGCAACACGGAGTACACGCCGTTCATGTCAACGCTGCGAGACTTCCAGCCCCTGATCGTCGATGATCATGTTCACACTCTCGCGGAAGTTGGCCGGATCGCGCATGTAGGCCAGATAGTCGGCCAGCGATGCAGCGGCGTTGACGGAATTGTGCGCCAGCACGAGGCTGCCAGGGCGCAGGACGGGCTCGGCGGCCTGCACCATTTTCAGGTAGATCGACTTGCCGACGCCTGCGGGGCCGTCGGCGTCGAGGTAGAGCAGATCAATGGTGCCGTCGAAGCGGCGCAACCATTCGATGCCATCTTCACCGAGGATTTCGGCGCGACCCTCCGGATCGATGGTGCCCACATTGCGGCGGGCTC
>JAQCJA010000108.1 GCA_027593305.1 bacterium | reverse complement strand
GATTGCCTTCTGGACGCCCATTTCGAACGCTGGAACGGGGCCTACCAGAAGGGCAAGGTCCGGGATATGTACAAGCTGCCCGGCAAGCGTGTCCTCATCACCACGGACAGGCAGAGCGCCTTCGATCATATCCTGGGCACGATCCCGCTGAAAGGGCAGGTCCTGAATCGGATCGCCCAGTACTGGTTCGAGCAGACGGCCGACATCGTGCCCAACCATGTCATCTGTGTGCCCCACGCCAATGTCACTATCGGTGAGGAACTGGAGATGTTCCCGGTGGAGATTGTTGTCCGGGGCTACCTCACGGGCAGCACGGACACCTCAGCGTGGACCCATTACAATCGCGGCGTCCGTGATTTCTGTGGCAATCGTCTGCCGGAGGGCATGGTGAAGAACCAGCCTTTCGACACTGCCATCATCACGCCGACGACAAAATCGGAGGAGCACGACGAGTCCATCTCGGCCCGGCAGATCGTCGACCGGGGCCTGGTTGCCCGGGATACCTGGGAGCAGATCGAAGAGATCGCCCTGGCAGTTTTTGCTCGTGGCCAGACGTTGGCGGCGCAACAGGGGCTGATTCTCGTGGATACGAAGTATGAGATGGGCCGCAATGCCAGGGGTCAGATCGCCATAGCCGATGAAATCCACACCCCCGACTCCTCTCGCTACTGGATCCAGTCGTCCTACCAGGAGCGCCACGGACGCGGCGATGAGCCGGAGAGTCTGGACAAGGAGTTCCTGCGCCTGTGGTTACGGGAAAGGGGAATCTCCGACGACAATATTCCCACTCTGGACGACGAAGTCCGCCTGCAGGTAGCCGAACGGTATGTGGACTTGTTTGAGCGTGTCACTGGCAAGAACTTCGAACCGGACCTTGGTGAAGAGCCTCTGCTGAGGCGGATTGAACGGGCGATCGAGCCGTTCTTTGGCGGATCCTGACGTTGCCGGCGACGGTGCCAGACACGGTACCCGCCGCGCTGCGCCGGCGCGCGTGCCGCCCTCGTCACCTGTTGCGACGCGTTTTTGGTGCGGCCCTCGTGATTCGCCTGCAGTTGCGCCCGCCGGCACCGCTTGACGGCGGTCTGATTCTGCTGGCCTGGTTGCGTCGGCCCGTGATCGAAATGCCTCTGGAAGGAATGCGCCTTCCGGGCAGCCGTATCGAATCCGTCACCGACCGTTTGCGGCGACGCCTCGACGAGGTCTACCCCTTCTAGGGGAATCATGCTCCATCGCCAGTTACGCTCAGCCCTCGAGGAGATCTTCGGCGAAGCCTTCGTCGCCGAAGCACTGCTGCAGTCTGATACCGCGCAGCGGCTGATCCACGATGAGCCGGACCGATTCAAACAGACCATTCGCGGCTTCCAGCGGCTGAACTACCGCGACGAACAGTCCGCCTACGCCGACGGTCTCGAACCTGAATACGGCTACGCCCTGATCTGTTCCCTGCTGGACAACCCCACACGCGAGCTGATCGTCGAGCTCGGTATGAACTACTTGTAGGACGCCCACCATGCGCCGTCAGCTGCTGGCATTCGATCTGGGCGCCGAGAGTGGCCGCGCCATTCTTGGGCATCTGCACGACAGCCGTCTCGAACTGGAGGAGTTGCACCGTTTTGCCACCGGTGTCACTCCTGTTCTGGGACGGCTGTACTGGGATGTTCTGCGCTTCTTCCAGGAAATCCAGACGGGTCTGCAGGCGGCATCGGGGCATGCCAACCTCGGCAGTGTCGGTGTCGACACGTGGGGTGTCGACTATGGCCTGCTCAGCGCCGGCGGAGAACTGCTGGACAATCCCCGCAACTATCGCGACCCGCGCACGGCCGGGGTCATGGAGCGTGGTCTGCAGACGGTGTCGCGGCAACGTGTCTTTGCCGCCACCGGTGTGCAGTTCATGCCGATCAACACCCTGTGGCAGCTGCTGGCCATGCAGGAAACGGCGTCCCCACAGCTGGCAACCGCCCATAGCCTGCTGATGATGCCTGACCTGCTGCACTACTTCCTGACGGGCGAGCAGGCGGGGGAATTCACCAATGCGACGACGACCCAGTTCTACGATCCACGGCAGCGACGCTGGTCGACGGAGTTGTTCGATGCGTTTCAGCTGCCGACGCGCATTCTTCCCGAGATTGTCAACCCGGGAACCCGTCTGGGGCTGATTCGCGGCGATGTCGCCACAGCCTGCGGCGTGTCAGGTGTGCCCGTTGTCGTGCCCGCCACGCACGATACCGGGTCGGCTGTGGCAGCTGTGCCGGCAGCAGGCAACAGTTTCGCCTACATCAGCTCGGGTACGTGGTCGCTGATGGGGGCGGAACTGGAAGAGCCGAATGTCAGCGACGCCGCCCTGCGCTACAATTTCACCAATGAAGGTGGTGTGGGGGGCACCTTCCGTTTCCTGAAGAACATCATGGGGCTGTGGCTGGTGCAGGAAACCCGGCGTACCTGGCAGGCTGAGGGACGGGATCGGTCCTATGCGGAACTGACGGCTGCCGCGCGCCAGGCACCGGCCTTTGGCCCCCTCGTCGACCCCGATGACGCCCGTTTTCTGCCGCCAGGTGACATGGCATCGCGCCTGCGGGCGTTCTGCGTCGAGACCGGTCAGGCTCCACCGGAGCAGGAGGGTGCGGTGATCCGCTGCATTCTCGAGAGTCTGGCCCTGAAGTATCGCTGGGTCCTGGAGCGACTCGAGGAAATCCTCGGCCGGCGTCTGGACCCGATCCATGTCGTGGGTGGCGGCATCCGCAACGAACTGCTGTGCCAGGTGACGGCCGATGCCACCCGGCGCCAGGTGGTAGCAGGTCCGGCGGAGGCAACGGCCATCGGCAATCTACTCGTCCAGGCCCTCGGCCTGGGCTGGCTGGGCTCGATCTCCGAGATCCGCCAGGTGGTGCGCGCCTCCTTTGCCCCGGACACCTACGAGCCAGCCGGTGATGGCGCGCGCTGGGACGAGGCCTACCACCGATTCTGTCGGCTGCTGCCCTCCGGCAGCAAACCGAACTAGACGAAACCACCCCGCCCCGCGTCAGTACAACGGGTTCTGCCGCCTCAAGGTCTGGCACCGCCAGCCGATCTAGGTTGACAGGTCTGTCTGTGCCCGCGGAACCCGACGGACTGTCAAATCGTCTACAATGCCGGAGATCTGACCATCATGACAACCCACACGACTACGCTGCCGACGCCCCGCGATGGCAACCCCACCGACGTGGTGGAGAGCTACTGGCGGGACATCCGCCACTATGAGCCGTTGTCGCGTGCCACGGAAGCCGAATTGGTGCGACGAGCACGAGCCGGCGACCGCTCCGCGGCTGATGCGCTGGTGACGGCCAATCTGCGGTTTGTCGTCACCGTGGCGAAAAAATACAGCAGCTACGGCATGACCCTCTCCGAGTTGATCGCCGAGGGCAACTGTGGCCTGTTGGAGGCAGTGAAACGCTTCGACGAGACGCGTGGCTTCAAATTCATCACCTATGCTGTGTGGTGGATCCGCCAGGGGATACTCAAAGCCCTGGCCGAGCAGAGTCGCGCCGCGCGCGCCCCCATGAGCCAGGTCAATGATCTGCAGAAGGTGGAGAAGAGCGCCGCGCGTCTGACCCAGGAACTGGGGCGCACACCGACGGCCGAGGAAATCGCACTGCGAGCCGAGATCAGCCTGGAGCGGGCGCACAGTGCGCTCGAATTGGGACAGCACGATGTGTCTCTCGATGCCCCCCTGTCGGGGGAAGAGGGGGATGACACGATGCAGGCCCTGCTCACCGGCGAGGAACCAGCGTTTGATGAGTCCTTCGATCAGGACGCCTTGTTCCGGGCGCTGCACGAATGCGTGGACCATCTCGATGACCGCGAGCAGTTGATTCTGCGGGCGTACTTCGGCCTGCAACAGACGCGGCCCATGACGCTGGAACAGATCGGCGAGATCCTCGGTCTCACGCGCGAGCGCGTGCGTCAGTTGCGCGATCGTGCCCTGCAGCGGGTACGCGCCGAATATGGTGACCTGCTGCTGGAACTGTCACACAACTGAAGCCGGGCCATGGCAGCAGACCTTCTCTCCCTTGGCCCCGATGGCTATCTTAGGCCCTTGCTCACGTGCCTCGGTGTGACTGCCGCGCACGAAATCCGAACAAGCCCCTGGAAGGTCAACGGCGTGGTGCAGTACAACCTGGCGGATTTACACACGCATTCCTTCTGTTCCGACGGTATGCGGACACCTACCGAGGCCGTCGAAGAGGCCGCCGCCGCCGGCGTGCGGGCCCTCAGCCTGACCGATCACGACACGGTCGAAGGCGTGCCGGAGGCCCTGCGGGCTGGTGCCATCCACGGCGTTGAGGTAATCCCCGGTACCGAGTTGAGTGCCCACATCGACGACCGCGAAGTACATCTGCTGGCCTACTGCCTTGACTACCGCAGTCCTCGACTTGGCGCCTACGTCAAGCTGGTTCATCAACGACGGCACGACCGTGGTGCTGCCATCGTTGAGCGCCTCAGTCAACTGGGTGTGGAGATCAGCCTCGATGACGTTCTGCACCGCGCCGACGGCGGACCTCTGGGGCGACCACATATCGCCGCAGCCATGGTCGCCAGCGGGGCCGTAAGAGACAAGGAAGAGGCCTTTTCTCGCTTCATCGGCGACCGGCGTCCTGCCGACGTACCAAAGCCGCGCACCCCCTCGGGGGATGTGATCGCCATGGTGCACGACCTGGGCGGCGTGGTCATGCTGGCTCATCCGGGATTGTCCGTGTCGGACGCAACGATCCAGAGCCTGGTCGATGTCGGCCTCGATGGAATTGAGGTCTACCATCCGTCCCACCAGCCACCGCAGATCGAACACCTCAACGAACTGGCCCAACGCTTGAAATTGTTGACTTCAGGGGGTTCCGACAGCCACGGCGAGGCCTATGGTGCCCGCATCGGCGATTGTGGCATCGGTTGCGAAGCCGTCGATGCGCTGCACAAACGCGCCGCAAGGTATGCGTAACCAGATCGACGCCACCATCGGACAACGGCCCAGCCAGGCAGCCAGCCAGGCAGCCAGCCAAACAAGCAAAGCATGGCGGCTGTGCCTGCTGCTCGTGACCTGCTTCCTGCAGCCCGCCGATGGCGCCGTGCCGGCAAGGTTCCACCTGGATCCGTCAACGCCGCCTCTGGCCGGACTGGTGGGTACAAACATTACGGATGTGGTGTGGAGCGGCCGGTATCTTTGGGTTTCCACCGAACGCGGCCTGGCGCGCCTGGATCCGACCGTCGGCGAAGGCCTGGCTCCAGAGGACTGGATCACCTTCACCGAGACCAACGGCCTGGGCCGAGGCTCGGTGAGTGCTTTGGCCGCCTCAGGGGATACGGTGTGGGCGGCAACACTCTTCGACTCTCTCGGCACCGGCCTCGATCGCCCTCCTCCCGTTGGCAGCGGCCTGTCCTGGTCTGTTGATGGCGGCACCACGTGGGGTCATATCACCAACGAAGCTCTGTTTGACACGACCCGCGCCGGCTTTGCGGGCGGCCCGTTCACCCCGGTGCAGAACCCGTGTTTCGGACTCAGCCTCGATGGGGATACCATATGGGCGGCATTCTGGTCAGGGTCGACCATCCGTTCCACCGACTTCGGCCGCACCTGGGAACGTGTCCTGCCCGGTGGTGGTGACCGAATCGTTTTCGGTTTGTCTCAGGTGGAGACGGACATTCGGGTCCTGCAGTTCGAGGCGGACAGCCTTGACAGTGCTGGTGCCGACCCGGCGGCAGTCGCCTCCGTTCGCGCCGCAGCCGATTCCGTCAGCCTCCTTTCTCTCTTGCATCGAACCTTCTCCGTTGCCGCCTGGGGTGACACCGTGTGGATCGGAACAGCATCCGGCGTCACCTCCAGTTTCGACTCGGGTCGCACCTGGACCAACCACAGAGTACGGCTCAATTCGTTCGGCGAGCCGCTGCCCGGCAATCTGTCAGGCAATTGGGGGCTTGCCATCGATCGTGAGATCACGGCCGATGGCCGCTCCCTCGTCTGGGTGGGAGCGGGCGTCACGGAGGGCCCAGGTCAGGTGGCAGCGATGAACGTCACCAGCGACAACGGCCGTTCGTGGCAGGCCACGGGACCGGCCTTCGCCTGGGACTTCGCCTTTACCGGTGGGGACACGATCTGGGCCGGCAGCGATCTGGGTCTGCTGATCACACCCGACCGTGGCGCCAGCTGGTTCCTTGCGCAGGTGGAGGATCCCTTCACCCGCGATGTCCTGCTGCCTTCCGTCGTCGGCGTCGAGCGCTTTGCCTTGCCCGACGGACGGGTTGCGCTCTGGGCGGGAGCCGACAACGGTTTGGGTCGCTCCGTGGACGGCGGGCGCACTTGGACGATCCTCAGCTTTCCGGTGAAGACCCCGTCGCTGGATTCCGGCGAGGTCATCGGTGCCGGCGGCCTCGTGGATCTTGGTGGTGTCCGCACCTATGCCGCACCCAGCCCGTTTGCGCCTTCTCAGGGTCAGCGTTGCCGGTTCGTCTACAGCCTCGCCGCGGACGCACGTGTGACCATCGAGATCTATGACTTCTCCAGCCGGCGGGTGCGCACGCTGGTGGATGGCGTCGATCGCGCCGGGGGCAACAACCATGGTGAGAAGTGGGACGGTCTCGACGAGGACGGTCATCCCGTGGCCAATGGGGTCTACTTCTTCCGCGTCGAGACGGACCGCGGCGATCGCGCCTTCGGCAACCTGGTGGTACTCGACTGATGCGGACGTTGCTGACTGTTCTGCTCTGCGCGCTGGCGTCCGTGGTCTCGGCGGCGCCCTTTGGTGCGGCTTTTCTCGATACCGGTCTCGGCGCCCGCGCCGCCGGCATGGGAGGTGCTGTGGGGGCCGCCATCGATGGCGCTGAGGCGGTTTTCTACAATCCTGCCGGCCTGGCGGCCCGGCGCGGCCGCAGCCTGCTGGTGTCCTATCAGCCCCTGTCGCTTCAGCGCACTCGTGCCAGCCTGGCGGGGTCGATCAACATTCGTGGTCCCCTGGCTTTCGGCATGGCCTGGCTGCATGCCGGCGTCGACGGCCTGCTGGCCCGCAACGGATCGGGTGAGGCACTTGCAGGCAGGATTGAGGATGCGGAAGATGCCGTGCTGTTCGGTCTGGGCATCAACGCGTCGCCCCGTCTGCAGCTGGGTCTTGGCGTCAAGATCATCGATCATCGCATCTCGGCGCCGCAGGCCGGGACTTCGAGCGCCAATGGACGGGCTGTCGATCTGGGACTGCGCTATCGCCTGGGAGAAGCCACCGTGATCGGCTTGTCGGCGCGCAATCTGCTGGACAAGCTGAGCTGGTCCGTAATGCGCCCCTCGTCGCAGACAAGCAGTTCCGAAGAATCTCTGCTGTCCGTGCTGGCTGCAGGTGTCGCCCATACGTGGCGCGACATCGTGCATGTCGCCGTCGATGTGGAACTGCTCGACAGGAGTGCGGTACGGGCCCACGCCGGCGCTGAAATCCAACTCAATGAGATGTTCACCTTGCGTGCCGGCGTGCACCGGGTGGGTGACACCGAAGGTTTCGGCCTGCCCGCCGTGGGCGTGTCGTTGCGTCCCATGCGCCTGCAAGCCCTGCAGATTGACTACGCCTGGGTCGCCGACGACATCGACGCCGGTGGCCGCACGGTGCTGGCTTTGTCGAGTCGCTTCTAATGCGTCGCCTTTGTGGTCTTGTCACGTGGGTCCTCATCAGCCTGGGAGCCAGTATGCCCGTGGCGGCCGAACCCGGACTCGCTGTGCTGCAGCTGGCAGCCGGTGCGCGTGCCGCCGCTCTCGGCCAGGCAACAACAGCCCTGGTGGATGCAACGGCAGCGGCGTCGAATCCGGCGGCTCTCGGCGCGGGTCGAGCAACCGCTCTGAGTCACACCCAGTGGATCGGCGGCATACGTCATGAGCACGCCAGTACCACCTGGGGCAGCGTCGATGGCGGTCGCTACGGCGTCGAGTTGCTGCTGTCCCACGCGGGCGATCTGCAGCGGCGCATGGGGCCCACCGAGCAATCTCTGGGGGTCTTCGGCGTCTACGAGTGGACCGCTGCGGTGGCCTGGTCGCGCCCCCTGGGTGATCACCTGCGGGGTGGGATCAACGGCAAGTATGTCCGACAGTCGATCGATACCGAGTCGGCCTCCGGTGGCGCCGTCGACCTGGGCCTGCAGTACGGGGACGGGCCATGGTGGTTCGGCGCATCGTTGCGCAACCTGGGCAGGATGAACAATTTGACCGGCCAGGCCACCGAACTCCCCCTGCAACTGCGTCTGGGCGCTGCCACGGTACGCGGCCCGCTGCTGCTGAGCACGGACGTGCACTGGACGCGGGATGTCGACACCACTGTGCATGCCGGTCTGGAATACAGTCCACGGACCGGTCTGCTTCTGCGGGCAGGATATCAATCCGCCGACACCCGCAATGTCTCCCTCGGTCTTGGTGTGTGCACCGGGCCGTGGCGTGTCGACTACGCCTACGTGCCTTTTTCTTCTGGTCTGGGACAGGCGCATCACCTCAGCCTGATCTGGTCCGGAAACGGCTCCGCGGACGGCGATCGATGAACCTGTGGCGCCGGGTGCCGACACGCCCCGCCGTGCCGCCGCTGGTGGGTCTTCGAGCCTACAACTGGTCTTCATCGTCGGCCATGCCGTACAGTCCATCCATGCCCTGGCCGGCGACGACGCCCCCGCCCGCCGAGCGCCCCGCCACGACCCGTGCGTCAACACACGTGCTGCTGTTCTTCCTGACCCTTTGCTCCATGATGGTTGCCGGCGCCATGCAGCAGGGCGTCAACCCGTTGCTCGGCTGGAGCCAACTGGTACACCTCATCGAGGGCCTGCCCTTTGCAGCCACGCTGCTCGGCATCCTGACGGTGCACGAATTCGGCCACTATTTCGCCGCCCGACGCTGGGGGGTCAAAGCATCGTTGCCGTTTTTCTTGCCCCTGCCTTACCTGTCCTTTCTTGGCACACTCGGTGCTGTCATTCGTATACGTTCACCGATCCCACACAAGCCGGCCTTGCTCGACATTGGTGCCTCTGGCCCGATTGCCGGTTTCATCGTCGCCGTCATCGCCTGCATTGTGGGCCTGCCCATGTCGGAGATCGTCGCCAGCGATTACTTCGGACAACTGCCAAGGCAACTCGAGCCGGCCACGATCCAGCTGGGCGTGCCTGTGTTGTTTGGTTGGCTCTCGGACTGGTTGCTTCCCGCTGTCGGCGAGCACCAACTGATCCTGCTCAGCCCGGTAGCCACGGCCGGTTGGGTGGGGTTGTTCATCACCGCCTTCAACCTGTTCCCCGTGGGGCAGCTCGATGGGGGCCATATCACCTATGCACTGACCGGTGCGCGACACCGCGTCATTGGTCGGCTGACGTTTGCCGCCCTGCTTGGACTTGGCACCTATGGCGCCTGGTCACTTTTCGGTGAACTGCCCGAAGGCTGGCCCGTCGGCTGGCCCGGCTGGCTGGCGCTGGCGCTGCTGCTGAGCTTGTTTGGTCGCGACCATCCGCCGCCCTCCCACCCGCGGATTGCCCTCGGCCTGAAGCGCCGTGCCGTCGGCATTCTGTGCTTGATCATCTTCCTCGTGTGCTTCACGCCAGTACCCTTCGGCGCCGTGGCCGGGTAACCATGCGCCGTCTGTGGTCCACCACCGTCAGACGTGCTGGCTGGCTCGCCGTTGCCGGTATCACCACCACCTGCGGCCTGGATGACAGTGCCGTGATCGACTGTCGCTGCGCGCGCGAAACGGATCTGGTAGCCTTTCCGAAGTGCCGGGATGCCGCGTTCGACGCAGACCACGCCGGCGCGGAGAACCCCTTTTCCACCCGTCTTCCGGATTGCCCAAGCGGGGACTTGCTGTTTCTGCGGGAACCGACGACGCCCGAGGCTGTCCTATTCAACGTGCGCGACACCTTCCAGGGGTTCAGCGCCATTCAGTACGTCGATCAACTGGCGGAGGATTTCATTTTTGTTCCGGAGTTGACCGGGCTCGAGTTCTATCGCGAGATCTACAATCCGCCCGCTGACTACAACCCCGACGCCGACAGGGACACACTCTGGGCACGTGATCAGGAGCGGCGCTTTGCCACCAATGTTTTCGACCGGCAGCGGTTCCAGCAGATCACAGTCAGCCGCTGGTACGACGCCGGAGAGGACATTCCGATCTTATACCCCGACGATCCCAGGCGGGAAACGTATATTTTCGACTACATCCTGGACTTCATCGAGCAACCCGTTGATGATGGCAGTCCCCTGGCTTTTGAGATCCGCGGGCGGATGGAGGTAGATCTGGTGACCCCAAGTGAAGAAAACCCCGTGTGGTCGATTCGCCGTTGGCAGGACTTCCGTGCCGGCATCGATGACCGATCCCTTACCGAGTTGCGTGGAATCTTCGCGCAATAACGAACTCTGGATTCAATCATGACTTCCAACAGGTATACTGCGTCGATCATCGCAATTCCGGTCCACACAGTTCTGGCGCTCACCATCCTGGTCGCCACCGGGTGCAGCAACCCCTTCGCACCGAGCACCTCCCGCCCGCCACCCGATGAGCGCCCGCCCGCAGTTGCGGCGACGACGGCGGCCGTCGTCATGACGAACCTGCAGCGCGCCTTCAACGAGGGTGACGCCGTCCTCTACGAATCGATTATCGACGACCGTTTCTGGTTTACCGAAACCGACTGTCAGGGAGAGTTGATCCTGGCCAACGGCAAGGAGGACGAACTCGACCTCATGTTTGGCGCCCGCGACGGCTCCAGCCCGGGCGTGTTCGACATCTACCGGCAGATCGAGTGGAATTTCACCCAGTCGCGCCGCGACACCGAACCGGGCCGGGATTTTCCCGCCGCCTTCGAGGGGGATCCTGACGGTCATCCGGACGAAGACTGGGAGGTTTTCCGCGGCCGCGTCGAGATCCTTCTGCTCGAGGCGGAAGACGAGGGTTTTCGAGTCGATCAGGTGATGAACTTCAAGATGCGCCGTGGTGATGATGGCCTGTGGCGTATCGTGCGCTGGATTGATGATCCTCTGGCCGGCGATTGCGGCGATGGTGCCCTGTCGAAGCCGACCGGTGGCAGGACCTGGGCCGGTGTGAAACAGTAGCGTGAGCCCTCCCCGGCGGCGTTCCAGCCGCCAGTCGCGGACCATGGTGAAGCGTCCACGACCGCAACAGTGGCATTTGATTTTCACCGGTGCAGGTCTGCTTGCCGCCGTCGTTGTCGCTGTCAGCGTATCTCAATTGCCCCCCATTGCCGAGACCATCGAGCCGACGACCCTGCAGGACCTGCGCCCCCAGGCCAACCGGCACGTGGACGCCCGGGGTTTCGCCGCGGGCGTTGATTCCCGACTGGATTCCGTGTTGGCCGAACTGGGCATCGTCCCTTCCTGGATTGC
>JAQCJA010000107.1 GCA_027593305.1 bacterium | reverse complement strand
AGCATGCCGTTGAGGCCTTCGCCGCACATGGAAGAACGCAGGAGCTGCACCCCTTGTATGATGATCCCAGCGTGGGTGTGCGCAGCGCCGTCGTGCGGGGTCTGCTGTCAGCGGCAACCGACGATGCGGACACCCAGTTCGAACGCCTGGCCGACGACGACGATCCCGCCGCTCGGGCTGCCGCCGCAGGACTCCACATGCTCACGGGTGATGGAGCCGCCCGCTGGTTCACCCGCCTGCTGGCCGATCCGCATGAGGATGTGGTGGCTGCGACGTTGCGCGGCGGCGCCCGCAGCCAGCGGCCCCCCTGGCCGCAAGGATGGTTGCAGTTCTTTGCCAGCCCGCGTTTGCGCCCCGCCGCCACGGAACTGGCCCAGGCCTGGGCCCGGCAGGATGCGGCCGTCCTTGTCGACTGCGTCGATGCCGCGGACACTCCCGACAGCGCCCGTCTGGCCCTTGTGGCTGCACTGGAGGCCGCCACAGATGGCGTCGTGGCATCAGCGCTGCAACGTTGGCTGCAGAGCGCCGACGATGCCCTTCGCGGCGCCACACTCGCCGTGATCCTGACCCGGCGTGATCGGGGCGGCGTGCCTCCCCCCGGAGCAAACCCCGTGGAGCAGTGCCTGTCTCGGGAGTTGGAGGCCGCTCTTTCCTGGCAGTCAGCGGCCCGGGATCTGCTTCATCTTGCCGATCCGCTCCTCGATGATGCGCTTCGACGCCGCTTCATGCGGGCGCGGGATCGCTGTCTCATGTGCCTGGATCTGCTGTTTGCGGATCTGTCGCACAGTCGCGTGTCCCGTTCCCTGACGGATCGCGAGCCGCGACAGGCGGCAGCCGCCATCGAACTGATCGACCAGGTCCTCCCGCGCCGTCTCGCCACAGGCTTGTTGCCACTGTTCGACGAAGCCGCAGGAACCGTCTCTGGCGTCGGGCCGGAAAATCTGCTGGCGGCCCTGGCCGATACGCCTGATCCGTGGCTCTCCGCCTGTGCCACCCACGCTCTGCAGAAACTGCATCACCCTGATGAAACCGGAGCGATCACCATGCCATTATCCGTGCTCGAGAAGGTCTTCTTCCTCAAGAGCGTGTCGCTGTTTCACTCACTCTCCGGTGAGGAGATTGCACAGATCGTGCCCATTGTCGGTGAGATGGAGTATGCTGCGGGTGATATGATCATCAAACGTGGCCAGGAGGGGGACTGTCTCTACATCCTTGTCGAGGGGGACGTGTCCGTTACTCTGGCAGACGGTCGCCAGCGTTTGCTGACCTCTCGCGAGGTGATTGGTGAGCTTGCCGTGCTTGCTGAACGACCACGGTCAGCCGACTGTCGTGCCGTATCCGATGTCGTCGCCCTGCGCATCGACAAGACGGCATTCTGGCAGCTTCTGGATGAACGCCCCGACATCGCCATTGAGGTCATGAAAGTCCTGGTGGACCGCTACGTTCCCAGTGACGGATAGCGCCGGCTGCCCGCACTCGCTTTCTTAGCTGATTTTTGTTCCACACCATAGTCGAAGGAATCCACCCATGCTGCCGATCTCACGTCTTGCGAGCCGCCTGCTCGCCGTTCTTGCCCTGGCTGCCCTGCTGCCGTCCTGCGGCCAGGTGCCCGGCGCCGGAACGGATGCTCTGGCCGCCGTCGATCCCGTCCATCAGGACGTGCTGATCTGGTACACCCATGAGGGGGCCCGTGAGCAGACATTGCTCGATATGTACGACCTGTTCAACACTTCCAACCCCCACGGCATTACGGTGCGCGGCGAACACATCGGTGAGCATGACGAACTCTATCGCCAGATGCTGCTCGGCATCGAAGGTGGACCGCTGCCGCAGATCGTCGAGGCCTACCAGAATCAGACCCAGACCTACCACCGTGAAGGCTTGATTGCCGACCTCGAGCCCTACATGACGTCAACGTTGTGGGGCCTCACCACCAAGGATCGCGCTGACTTCATCCCTGAGTTCCTGCAGCAGGACAACATCAACGGTGTGCAGACCGCACTGCTGCCCAATCGGTCCATGGAAGTCCTCTACTACAACCAGCAATGGCTCGAGGAACTGGGCTTTGAAGACCCGCCCGCTGACTGGGACACCTTCATCGAGATGTGCGCCGCCGCCCACAACCGCGGGTTCAGTGGCTCTCAGGGAACCCGCAACCTTGGCATTCTGTGGGAGCGGGATGCCAGTCGCCTGGCGTCGATCATCTACAGCCTGGGCGGGCATTTGATGGATGCCGGTCACACCCGCTACACCTATGATACACCCGAGACGCGACAGGCTTTGGGTATGATGCGTGACCTCGTGCAGTCCGGTGCGGCGGCATTGACCGAGGACAACGGTGATCTTGACGCCTTTGTTGCCGGCGAGGTCCTCTTTGCCCAGCGCTCGTCTGCCAGCGCACCCCAGTTCGACGAGGCCATCGGCGACCGCTTCGCCTGGGGTGTCGCCGGTCTGCCCACGAATCAGCTGGAACCGGTCGAAAACGTCTACGGCGCCAGTCTGGCGATCATCAAGAACACCCCCGAGCAACAACTGGCCTCCTGGTTGTTCATCAAGTGGTTCACCGAGACCGAACAGCAGGATCGCTGGTCCACTGCCACCGGCTATTTTCCGGTGCGCCGAAGCATCGCGCACCGCCTGGGTCCCTACTTCAGAGTCGCCTACAACCTGCTGCAGTACGGCCGGCCGGAGCCCTCCGTAGGTGGCTACGAGCCTGTGCGCGCCCTCGTTGTTGATGTCATGATCGCCGTCATCGGTGGTGCCGACATGCAGAAAGCACTGGCCGATCTCGAGTCAGCGGCCAACGCGACTCTGCAGGAGAGCCGCTGACGGACCGGGCGCCTCATGGACGGCAAGGCGAAAATCCTCATCGTCGATGATGAGCCCTTCAATGTGGACCTGCTCGAGCAGGAGCTCGAGGATCTCGGCTATGATACCCTGACCGCGTCGGATGGCCAGCAGGCCGTCGATCTGGTGCGCTCGGAGGCACCGGATCTGGTCCTGCTGGATGTCATGATGCCGATCATGGACGGCTTTGCCGCCTGCCGTCTGCTGAAGGAGGGCGAGGCGACGCGGCTGACGCCGATCATCATCATGACCGCCCTCGACCGCGTCGAAGACCGCATCAAGGGAATTGAGGCGGGCGCCGACGATTTCCTCACCAAACCGGTGAACGACCAGGAACTGCTCGCCCGCATTCGCACCGCCCTGCGCATGAAGGCTGCCGTCGATGCCAGGGTGCATGAGGCGACGAGGCTCAGTGACCATTTCGCCAAATTCGTCCCCGAACCGGTTAAGCGCCTGGCCGCCGCCGATCCCGATTCGGCCGAACTGTCAGGAAAGATCGAGCGCGATGTGTCGGTGCTGATGCTCGACATATCCGGCTATTCCCGGCTCAGTGAACAGTTGCCCACCGAACAGCTCAGCACCCTCGTGGAGCGCTACTTCTCCGCTTATCTGGACCTGATCCGCGAAGCCGATGGCGACATCAACGAAACCGCAGGCGACGGTTTCATGGCCATTTTCCTGGATGGCAGCAGTGCTGGCGGTGAGACCGACGCCGGGCATGCCACGGCTGCAGTACGCACGGCGCTGCGGTTGCTGGAAACGACCCAGAGACTCAACGCGGAGCAGGCTGCCCCGGCCCTGTCGGTGCACATGGGGGTGAATTCCGGCCGGGCTCTTGTAGGGTCGACGCGGTTCGAGGGCTCCCGGGGCACCCGCTGGACCTTCACTGCCAGCGGCCCCGTGACGAACCTGGCCGCCCGTCTGGTCGGCGTCGCTGCCGGTGGCCAGGTCGTGATCGGTCCGGAGACACATCGACGCGTGGCCGGCGAGTTCCGTACGGAGCTTCTTGGTGCACACTCCCTCAAGAACATCGCTGAACCGATCGAAGTTCATCGCGTCCTCAGCTGCGGCCCAACATAAAAAAACCGGGCGCGCCGCTGCGGACGCGCCCGGGATACCTCTACTACCAGGTGGGCGACCACCTGGACACTTGACCGAAATGCAGGTCAGGTGGTCGCACCTCCTGCGGGTATACTTGAACTCAAGAACCACCTCCTTTCGTAACGGCACCGCGCACCCTGTACACCGGCACGAACCTATCGTGCCGCCGTTAAAGATGGGTGCGGCGTGCTCATCAGCTGGCCAGGCAGCTCTTCGTCCGAAGACGGAATTATGCGGCCAGTCGGCAGGATGCTCAGATCCGGCGGCCATCGTCGAACCCGGGCGCCGCACTGCGACGCTCGCAGCTAATGTAGCCCGGCGGGGGAAGCCAAGTCAAGCTCAAATCCTGCTCTCTTTCGGATTTTCCGAAAAGCTCATATCCTGTAGTGTACACTGTAGTTAGGATACTGAACCCCGCCCCTGCGAGAGGACCTCAATGACCCGCACCACCACGGATGTCGCCATTGTCGGTGCCGGGATCTGGGGCTTGGCAGCACACCACTTCCTGCGTCGGCTTGCGCCACATCTGAAGGTGCAGCTCTATGAAGCAGCAGCGGTTGCCGGCGGCGCCATCAGCACCATTCGGCGGGGGGATTTCCTCTTCGAGCCAGGTCCCAACAGCCTGCTCGACAATTCGCCCGAACTGCGGCGTCTGCTGGATGAAACGGGTCTTGCCGCACAGATCGTCGAGGCCCGCGCCGAGGCGGCCAGGAGTCGTTTCATCGTCCGTGGTGGACGCCTGCGGAAATTGCCGACAAGTCCACCGGCCATGATCAGGTCCGATCTGTTCAGCCTCAGCGCCAAATTGCACCTGGCGCGTGAACTCTTCGTACGCCGCGCCCCTGCCGATGCCGAGGAAACCCTCGAGCAGTTCGTCCTGCGTCGCCTGGGCCGTGAGTTCCTCGACTATGCCGTCGACCCTTTTGTCTCCGGAACCTTTGCCGGTGTGCCCGCTGAACTGTGTGTTCGCTCCGCCTTCCGCCGCCTGTGGAATCTGGAACAGAATCATGGCAGCCTGATCCGTGGCGCCATCAAGATGGCGAGGGAACGAAAGAAGACGGCTGCCGCCGCGGGCGCCGATGAGAAGGCCGCCGGCGCCGTGCAGGCCGGGCCAAGTGGCAAGATGCTGACCTTTGCCGACGGGCTGCAGACGCTGACCCGGACACTGTCTGCCCCCGCCGCCGATCGTCTGACAACCGGGGCCCAATTGCAGTCGGTCTCCCGCAACGACTCAGGTTTTGTCCTTGGCTTCGATGGGGCATCGGGTGCTTTGGAGGTGGGTGCCGCAAGCGTTCTGCTGACGATGCCGTCCCACGCCTACGCCAACGTCCGTTTCAATTTCGACATACCCGGGGCAGCGCTGCGCGATATCCCGTATCCACCAGTGACGGCCGTGTTCTTTGGTTACCGACAGTACCCCCTCGGTGCCCCACCGGAGGGCTTTGGCTTTCTCGTGCCGCGGGTGGAACAGCGCAGGATTCTCGGTACCCTGTGGAATTCTTCGGCCTATCCGGGGCGAGCGCCAGCCGGCGGCGCCGCCTTCACCACCTACATCGGCGGTCGTCGTCAGCCGGAGATCACCACCTGGGATGACGAGCGGCTGATTGCTGCCGTGCAGGACGAACTGCGTGAACTCATGGGCATTGAAACGGCGCCGGACGAAATCATCCTGCGCCGCTGGGAACGAGCCATTCCACAGTATGTGATGGGACACCCCCAGGTCATGAGCGCCATTGATGCCGTGGAGCAGGCGCAGCCGGGACTGCTCGTGGGCGGCAATTTCCGCGGCGGAATTTCGGTGGGGGACTGTGTCAGCCGTGCCTTCGAGGCGGCGCAGAAGATCGCCGCCCATCTGCCGGTAGCAGCAGGCTAGCGCAACGCGCCCGGCAGAGCGCCGGTCGTCGACAGGCCGATCGTGAGTTGCCTGCCCGCCGGAAAATTGCGCCCGCCGACACTGATCCGCAATCCCCCCTCCATCACAGTTTGACCAGATAGCGTGTAGGCGACCGAGGGCGACAGGTAGGTGATGCGCTGCGTGAGGGATTCATTGCGCAGGCCGAAGGACCTGCCCGCCTTCCCGTACAGTCCCTCGAGTTTGGCCGCCAGCATCAGTGATGGTAGTGGGCTGTAGCCAAGCTCGGCCGTCACCTGCCACTCATCCCCGGGATCGCGCCGGATCGATTCGTTCTCGGTGCGCACGCGATAGCCGAGATCGATGTTGGCGTAGGCCGGGATGGGCCAGAAGGAACGCCCCGCCTGGACGACAACGTCATAGTCCCATTGGCCTTCCCCCACCGGAATCAGACCATCCTCGTTGCGAAACTCTGCCGTGGGGATCTTCGCGCCCCCTTTCAACGTGAGCAGAATGGGTCTGTCCAGTAGCTGCCAGCGCGCCGAGATGCGGACATCGCTGAAGCCGGACTCGGCGGGCGAATCGATGCGTGTGTCGTCGTTGAAGGACTGGTCGAACCAGGGCACCTGCAGACCCACGTCGATACCATCGGCGATGCCGTATTTCGCCTCGAGGAAGACGGCCGTCGACTCGTAGGCGCCGTTGAAACGATACGGTTGACGACGGCCCGCAGGACGTGTCCCCAGGGTGTTGTCCGCCAGCAGGATCGGTTGATCGCTGTCGGTGTACCACTCATCCGTCGTCTGCCGATACCAGCTGACCTTGGCCCACAGAGAGCCTGCTGGCGTTGTCCAGGCACCGGCGTGGGCCGCCACCGGCAGCATCAGTGCCAACAGTGCCAGCAGGCAGACGTGCGCGCCTCGTTGGTGATATCGTCGATACACAGTTAGTTTCATGGGTTTCGAGTCAGGAGCTGTCACGGGGCATGGGTCTCTGTGAGGATATTCCGACTCCGCCCTCTTGTCGGTGACATATGCACCTTCTCACTCTTGGTCTCAATCATACGACGGCACCTGTCGAGGTGCGCGAACGTCTCGCTTTTGCCGAGAGTGACCAGCCGGATTCCCTGCGGCAGTTGCGCGAGGGCTACGGTCTGTCCGAAGTCGCCATCCTGTCCACCTGCAATCGCTCCGAGATCTATGCCGCCAGCGATGGCCCGCATCTTGAGCCGGTGCGTCGCTACCTGACGGAACAGCGGAGTCTCGACGTTGTCGGGCTGGAAAAGTGTTTCTACGAGTATGTCGACGCCGAAGCGGCAACACATCTGTTTCGCGTGTCTTCAGGGATCGACAGTCTCGTCATCGGCGAATCGCAGATTCTCAAGCAGGTGCGCGAGACCCTGGAGACGTCTCAGGCCGTGGGCTCGGCGCGGCTCATCATCAACGAGGTCTTCCAGCGAGCGCTGCGTGTTGGCAAGCGGGCGCGCACCGAGACCGACATCGGCCGTGGTCACCTGTCGGTCAGTACCGCTGCCGTGGAACTTGCAGGCCAGATCTTCGACAATCTAGAGACTCGCAGCGCGCTGTTGCTGGGCGCCGGCGAAATGATCGAACTGACCGCCCAGTACCTCGTTGATGCCGGGCTGACCCGCTTCGTCGTCGCCAATCGCACCGTCGAACGTGCCGCTGAACTGGCGCGTCGCTTCGCCGGCGAAGCCGTCGCTCTGGAGGGCATTGCCGAGCGACTGCTCGAAGTCGACATCGTCATCGCCTCGACTTCGGCTCCGGGGTATGTGCTGGCAGCCGAGACCGTGCGCAAGGCCATGAGCAGGCGCCGCGGTCGGCCCTTGTTCCTGATCGATATCGCCGTGCCGCGCGACATCGATCCTGCCGTCCGTGACATTGATAACGTCTTCCTCTTCGATATTGATGATCTGGAAACCGTCGTGGCGTCGAATCGACAGGATCGCGAGGGTGAGATCCGGCGCGTGCAGACCATCGTCGATGAAGAACTGGCTGGGTTTCTGCACTGGTTCAATGCACTCAGTGCGGGGCCACTGATCCGGGCTTTACGGCAGCAGGCGGCTGACCTGCAGACGACCGAATTGGATCGCTGGATGGGCAAGCTCAGCCACCTGCCGGACGACGATCGCCAGCTTGTCGAGCAGGTCCTGCGCGGCTACGCCAACAAACTGCTGCACCAGCCCCTCGTACAGATCCGCGAACTGGCCAACCGCGAAGACGGCTACCTGCGCCTCGACACGGTTCGCCGCCTCTTCGACCTCGACATGGATACCGACGAGGAAGGCAGAGCGACAGAATGACCACGTCCTGTATCGTCTTTCTTGGCGTCTCCCTTGGCCTGTATGCCACGGCCTCACTGCTGTTTCAGGGACATTTGTGGTGGGGCCATGCATCCTGGGAACGATGGGGACGCAGCACGCTCATCGTTGGCATCGTCATCAATGCTCTGGGCGTTCTGCTGCACGTGCTGTTCTCCGGGCAGTCACCCCTGGGCAACATGGTCTCGGTGATTTCTCTGGTGGTCATCACCTTTCTTGTTGCCGGCCTGCTGCTCGAGCGCTATACATCCGTGCGCCACTTCAACCTGTTTTTTGCGCCCGTCGCCTTCCTGGGCCTGCTCTATCCGATGCTCATGCCGCTGCGCTTTGAGGACTCCGGCTCCATGCTGTTGAAGTATCCATGGCTGGGAGTCCACGTCTTCATTACGCTGCTGGGTCATGTGGGCTTTGCCCTGGCCTTCTGCGGCGCCTGCGCCTACCTGCTGCAGAGCCGGTCGCTGAAAAAGGGCAGACTCAATCGCTTCCTGCCCGCCCTCGACACCGCCGCGAACGCCACGTTCTACGCCGCCGGTGGAGGCTTCTTCTTCTTTACGCTGGGCCTGGGAATGGGCGTGTTGTGGCTGTTCGGTGCCCCTGGCGAGTACCTCGGCAAAGGCGACCCGAAGATCGTGCTCGCCCTTCCCACCTGGTGGGGATTCGCCGGGTATCTCTACCTGCGTGGGGTGCGCCGCCGTCACGGCAGCCGACTGAAATGGCTGGTCATCATCGCCTTCGCCATTGCCGTGATCAACTATATCGCCGTGCCGCACCGATTTGACGAACAACCGGTGGCCCCGGCAGTCTCCACCATGACGCCGGACTGATGGGTGTCGAGCCGTTCTGTTGCGCTATTTGCTGAGTTGATCGGCCTGCTTCTTCAGTTGCTCCGCCTGTTTCTTCATGGTATCGGCCTGCTTTTTCATATCGGCCGCTTGATCCCGCATGGTTTCCCACTGCTTTTCAAGCGAGTCGGCCTGCTTCTTGGCGGCATCAAAGTCCTTCTTCAGAGCCTCCGCAGCACGTTTCATCTGCTCGGAAACCGCGGTCATCTGGTCGGCCTGTTTCTTGAGATTGTCGGCCTGCTTGCGCATTTCACCGGCGACGGGCTGATCTTTGCCACCGAGCCCGATCATATCGCACCCGGCAAGCAGCAGCAGACACAGGAGCAGGCTGGCCAGGCGGCGGCCAGAATCTGACGGCAGGGAGCTTTTCATGGTTGCGCCATAGTAGCCACGAGCCGTACGGGACGCAAGGTATCAATCCAGTATGTCATAACTGATCACCTCAGCGACCCAGCTGAAGCTGATATTCTCTCGCGGGGCATCGCGGCGCAGCCTGTCAGCAGCACGCATGCAAGGGCGGCAGATCGCAGGAATCGCATGGATTACCAGTCGGCGACGGAGCCATCCGTCTCGTAGAAATACTCACCCCCCAGTTCCTCGCTGTATTCGTCCCGTGTGACCTGTGCGACCTTCTCGTCGATGTCGAAGCCAAGGCCTGGTTTCGTTGGCAGATCGATATGGCCGTCACGCACGACCCAGTCATCAACAAACAGGCCCGCACCAAGGCCCTGATCGATCTGTTCCTGCGCCAGGAAGTTGGGCACCACCGCATCGACCTGCATCGACGCGGAGAAAGCGACGGGGCCGATGGCACAGTGGGGCAGGATGTGCATGTAGTAGACTTCCGCCATGTTGGCGATCTTCTTGAGTTCAGTGATGCCACCTGCGTGTGACGTATCCGGTTGCAGGTAGGCGGCGGCCTGCTTCTCGATGACCTCGCGGAAGCCCCAGCGGGTCAACAGCCGTTCGCCCGTGGCGATAGGAAAGGGCACCTTGTCGGCGACCTGCTTGAGGGCATCGACATTCTCCTGCGGGATCGGTTCCTCGACAAACATGGGTCGCATGCCCTTGATCTCATGGCATACTTCCACTGCCAGAGCCGGTGTCATCTTGCCATGGAAGTCGAAGGCCAGTTCGACGTCAGGTCCCACCCATTCCCGCATCAGGTAGGCACGCTCAACAAACTCGTCGATCATCGACGGCGGCTCATGCCCGCGCCACTTGCCGCCAGGACCTGCCTTGAACGCCGTGTAGCCGCCCTTCTTCAGCAGCATGTCGAGGCGCTGCCTTGCGGCCGCCTTGCCCTCGTCCGTCAGGCTGCCAATCCCCCAATGGGCGTAGACGCGAATGCGATCCCGCACGGCGCCACCCAGCAGCGCGTGGGTGGGCACACCATAGTGTTTGCCGGAGATGTCCCACAGCGCCTGATCGATACCGGACAAAGCCGTCATCAGCACATTGCCGCCGCGGAAGAAGGCCGAGCGGTAGACGTGCTGCCAGTGATGCTCAATGCGCAGCGGGTCCTTGCCGACAAAGTACTGGGCCAGTTCATCGACGGCAGCCACGACGCTCTGCGGCTTGCCTTCGAGGGTGGTCTCACCCCAGCCGCTGATGCCGCTGTCGGTGGTGATCTTCACCAGTCGCACGCGCGGCAACGGGAAGAACTGCTCGATGGTGGCGATCTTCATGGACCGGTCTCCTGGTGTTTGAGTTCCGCCCACGTACGACGCTGGACGGCGGTGATGGCATCGGGTAGTTCCTCGCCAGCGGGGGCGACCATGAGACGGGCGCGGTACTCGGTTCGCGTGATGGCTGCCGCCTCCTGTGGATTGGGTGTGACCTCCAGCAGGCGCAGCTGCAGATCACCCGCTGTGGCAGTGGCACGGTCATCGCCGTTGTGATGGCGTGTCAGGCTGATGGACAGACGGTCCTGGCCTGTACCCAGCACGTCGAAGATGCCGCCCACTTCTCCCTCCCAGACGCAGGTCACACGTTCCGGACAGCGCGACTCCGACACTTCGCGCCACAGCAGCGTGAAGGACAGGTCTGCCGTGATCGACATCTCGAGCGGCACATCGAGATGCGGCTCCACGATCTGCGCCTCCGCCTGAACCTCGACGGCCACACAAAGGAGCATGGTGCTCAACAGCAACGAGGGTTTCATACGCTTGGGGACGACCTCACTCGGTCTCGGGTTCCAGCCGCTGCACGGTCTCGGCCTCCGTCTCGATGCGGGCGAAGTCCCACAGTGCCGGGATATAGTTCAGGTCCGCATGCAGCGGCGCCTGGTCCGCGTAGTGTATGCTGCCGGGATGGCCCGAGGCACCGCCGGGCACGATCCAGCGACCTGTTGTCCAGTCGGCGGGATCAAAGAGATAGCGGTTGACGGACAGTCCCGTGACGGTGAACGAGCTCAAGGTAAAGCTGCCCGCCAACGGCGTGTCACCATCGCCATGCACG
>JAQCJA010000106.1 GCA_027593305.1 bacterium | reverse complement strand
TACGACATGGCGCCCGTCTTGAAGCGCCGAGTGATCGACTCGATCGACTCGACTTCCTCGAGGGGCACACCCCCACCTTCAGGATCGACGAATTCGAGCAGACCCCGCAGCGTCGCCATACGATCGTTTTCGGTCTGATCATCGATCAGTTCGGCAAATTGCCTGAAGGTGGCAAAGTCGTTCGTCCGTGCTGCCTTCTGCAGCAGATGCACCGTCTTCGGATTGAACAGGTGATGCTCACCATCGGCTCGCCACTGATACTCGCCACCGGTGGCCAGAGCTACCCCGTTGGTGCCATAGGCGGGGAAAGCTGCATCGTGACGGCGACGCGCTTCTTCAGCGATGACGTCGAGGCCGATGCCTTCGACCGGCGAGTCTGTCCAGGTAAAGTACTCGTTGATGACGGACGTCTTGATGCCGATGGCCTCGAAAATCTGGGCGCCCCGGTACGATTTGAAGGTAGAAATGCCCATCTTCGACATCACCTTCACGACTCCCTTGAGCACCGCCTTGTTGTAGTTGGCCATGGCCGTTTCGAGATCGATATCGACCAGCATCTTCTCGTCGATCATATCTGCGAGGGACTCGTAGACCATGTACGGATTGATGGCATTGACGCCGTAGCCCAGCAACAGGCAGAAGTGATGCACCTCGCGGGGCTCGCCGGTCTCGAGAACCAGACCGGTGCGGGCCCTCTTGCCCTTGCGGATGAGAAAATGGTGCAGTCCCGCCGCAGCCAGCAGCGCCGGGATCGCCGCCATCTGTTCATCCACCCCATGGTCCGACAGGATCAGGATGTTGACCCCATCGTCGATGGCCGCCTCGGCGGTCCGGAACAACTCGTCGAGGGCAGTGCGCAGGGCGGCCTCGCCGCCGCCGGCGGCGAACAACATGGGCAGCACCCGCACCTGAAATCCGGGCCGCTCGAGTTTTTTCAGCTTCGCCAGTTCGGCATCGGTCAGCACCGGATTTTCGAGGCGGATCAGCCGGCAACTGGCCGGCTCCGGCACCAGCAGATTGCGCTCGGCACCCAGGGTCGTCTCCGTTGCCGTCACCAGTTCTTCACGGATCGGGTCGATGGGCGGATTGGTGACCTGGGCGAAGAGCTGTTTGAAGTAGTTGTAGAGCAGATGCGGCCGATCCGAGAGCACCGCCAGCGGCGCGTCGTTGCCCATGGAGCCAATCGGCCACAAGCCGTCACGGGCCATGGGCCCCAATTGCACACGCAGGTCCTCGAAGGTGAAGCCGAAGGCCTGTTGATGTTGCAGGATAATGGCGTGATCACGGACGATCGATTCGTGCGGCACATCGGGCACGTCATGCAGGTCGACGAGGTTGTCATCGAGCCACTGGCGATAGGGATGCTCGGTGGCGACCGAATGCTTGAGTTCGTCGTCGGCGATGATGCGCCCCGCCCTGGTGTCGACCAGGAACATGCGCCCGGGCTGCAGACGCCCCTTGTGCAACACGTTGTCGGCGTCCACGGGCAGCACCCCGACTTCGGAGCCCATGATGACGCGATCGTCCTTGGTGATGTAGTAGCGCGACGGACGCAGACCATTGCGGTCGAGGGTGGCACCCACCACCGTGCCATCGGTGAAACCCACCGACGCCGGGCCATCCCATGGCTCCATCAGGCAGGCATGGAACTCGTAGAACGCCCGCTTCTCGTCGGACATGTTCTCATGACGCTCCCACGGCTCGGGGATCATCATCATCAATGCATGTGGCAGCGAGCGTCCACCGAGATGGAGGAATTCGAGGCAGTTGTCGAACATGGCCGAGTCCGAGCCATCCTCCTCGATGATCGGCAGCAGGCTGACGAGATCCTCATCGAAAACGCCCGAATGGATCATGGGCTCACGCGTCTTCATCCGGTTGACGTTGCCTCGCAACGTGTTGATTTCACCGTTGTGAATCAGGTACCGGTAAGGGTGGGCGCGTTCCCAACTGGGGAAGGTGTTGGTCGAGAAGCGGGAGTGCACCAGCGCGATGGATGCATCCAGCCGCTCATCACTCAGGTCGGGGAAGTAGCTCTGCACCTGGTCGGGCGTGAGCATGCCCTTGTAGACCAACGTGCGACAGGACAGGCTCGCCAGGTAGAAAGCGTCCCCTTCTTCCTCGTCGCTGTGGCGAATCTCATGGGCGGCGCGCTTACCGATCACATAGAGCTTGCGCTCGAAGGCCATGATGCCTTCGTCGGTGACATCGTCGTCGCCAGCCTCCCCGCGGGCAACAAAGACCTGGCGCATGAAGGGCTCGTGGGACCGCGCCCACATACCGATGGCGCCGTTGTCCGTGGGCACATCCCGCCAGCCCAGCACCCGCAGGCCCTCATCCTGAATGATCGCTTCAAAAGCCAGTTCGCAGAAACTCCGGTGCGACTGCTGGATTCTTGGCAGAAATGCGGCACCCACACCATACAGCCCCGCCGCAGGCAGTTCCACACCGGCCGCCGACATCTGCTGACGCAGGAAACGATCCGGGATCTGAATGAGGATGCCGGCGCCATCACCCGTGTTTTCCTCGGCGCCGCGGGCGCCGCGATGGTCCAGGCAGACCAATACATCGAGGGCTTGCTGTACGATGTCGTGAGAGCGCCGACCCTTGATGTGGGCGACGAAGCCAATGCCGCAGGCGTCGTGCTCGTGGGCCGGGTCATACATCCCCTGCTTGGGGGGAAATGCCGCGGGGTACTTCATGCTTGGACAACCTCCAGGTACGGATGGCCATCCCGGCCGGTCAAGTGGGTCGAAACGGAGGGAGAGCCGTGTCGAATCCGGGAGGATGAGCCATCAGGGGAGACCCCCACAGGTGCAAGTGCGTACCGCACACCTGTAGCGGCGACCGGGGGGACAAACTGTCTTTGTTTCGAGACGAACTCGATAATATACCCGGATGGCACACAGTGTCAATCCTGTTCCTGTCATAGAGCCCAATATAAAAGTCAGAAAAGGCTTGTCTGCGGGAGTATAATGGGCCTAACTTGTACGTATTTTGCAACAGAAAGGTACAATTACGGCCATGGAGCACTTCGATAACCAGGAACGGGCCATACTTCGGGCTCTGATTCGCAACCCGCGGATGTCGGACAATCGCATCTCCACCACAACCGGTGTACCGGTGCGTACCGTCCGCCGCAAGCGCACCCGCATGGAGAACGAAGGACGCGTACGCTACTACGCCGCCATCGATCGGGAACGTGGCAGAGACGGCACGGCGTTGACCACACAACACATGGTCAACATCAAGTTTCGACTGGGGGTAACACGGGCACAGATCGAAGAGGAAATCCGCAACGAACCGAACGTGGCCAATGTCTTTTCAGAGTTGATCCGCGACAGCTATCTGGCTGAGACCGATGGCCACATCGCGCTGGTGATGATCATCGAGGGGGCGTCGGACGGTGACGTCGCCGACAGTCTGCAGGGAAAGATCCTGCCGTCCATTCAGAACAACCACGGCGGCGACTGCATTCAGGAAGTCCGCACCATGCGCATCCTCGGCCTGATCCGCCGCGAACACAACTACCTGCCAAGAGTCAACATGCCGGGCGCCAACCTGGACGCCGCCTGGCCGGATGAGGCGATCTATCTGGGGTAGAAACAACCAGGCCAGGGCAGACGATCAGGAACCACGACGGGGTTCACGGTACCACGATCCGAATCTTCAGCACCGCTTCAAGATCGCGGTACAGGGCACTGATCTCTCCCTGCCGATTCTCATTGGCCTGACTGGAGGAAGTCGACAGGGAATAGGTAATCCAGTCGCTGTATGTCGTTGTGCTGCCGGTGCCGGCATAGGTCGTGTCCTGTGTTCCGATAAAGGTGAACACGAGGCGATTCGGGCTTACCGTGCCGGCATTGCAGAGAAAGTCTATGGTGTCACGAAATGTCGCTGCCGGCTGACCGGCCAGACTCCTCAACGTTACCCGTACTGCCAGATTCTCCCCCGACCGTAACACGTTCCTACGCGCTTCGAGGGTGAGTTCCCAGCGACCATCCTCGGTCTCTGCAGACACGATTCGGTCCGGTTCCTTGCCGCAGGCAACCAGCAGCAGCAGAGCCGCTGCCAACAACCAGCGTCTGCGTCTCATTGCGCGCCTCCGGGGCCCAGAATGTTTTCCACCTCGCGCACACGCCGATTGAACACCCGTTCAAAGGCCGGATAGTACTGGCTGTCCGACGTTTCATAGAACAGTTGCGCCACGTCACTGTCGATCAGGTGATACCGATTGGCCATGTCTTCCCGGCTCGGAAACAGAATCTGCAGACCCGGCTGAAAGGCCTGCAGGGTCTGTGGCAGTTTGTCGTTGAGTTCCAGCAGGCGCTTGAGAATCAGGACATTGCGCAGATGTGCCACGTCCTTCTTGTCGCTGAGCAGAATCGACCAGCGCAGGGGGCGGTCCTCTGTACCGACCGGGTTGAGGCTCCGGAAAAACAGGATCCGTTCGCGCTCGTCCTGCGGAACGAGGGTGTCGTGCACCGTGGCAAAGGGGTAGGTGAAGTACTCACCATCCTTCGGCTCATTGCTGGCCTCGTAGGTCAGTACCAGACCCCGCCCGGGGGTCGCCAGGACATCGGCAAGAGCATCACCAAGGGGGCGGTCCATCAGATTGTCGTCGGTCGTCGTCTCGAAGAAGAACACCTTCTCCACATCAACCTGGTCGCCAAACTCGAGCTTCGCGACGATATCCCGCAGCATGCGCCGCACAAGTACATCTTCTCCGGGGATCTTTCCTGCCAGGAAACTGACAAAGGGCTCCTGGCGCCGGATCATCACATCCTCCTGGGCGTAGTCGCGAATCTGCGTCACGATGTTGTGCAGAATCGGGCTGTCCTGAATGAACTTCAGATCCCACACCTCATCATCGCGCACGCGGTAGGCATTGCGGAACAGGGTGTAATCGAAGCGATCAAAGATGTCCGAATCCTTGGTGATCAACTGAGAGAAGCTGCGCGCATCCTGCGGCACGATGTGCGGCGTCAACACAACGATGACCTCGCGACGTTCATGTTCGACACGTTTGCGGGTGAACAACCGTCCGATGACGGGAATGTTCGACAGCAGCGGCAAGCTGATGCGGGCTTCCTGATCGTCCGTCGACAGCAACCCGCCGATGATGAATGGGGTACCGTCGGCGACGCGCACGTAGGTCTCGACCTGGCGGTTGTCGACGATGGGCGAGAAGGTTATATCGCCGGATCCGGCCTCCAGCTTGGCCGCCGACTCCGGCGAGATCGAGGAGATGATGGTCTCGATCTGCATCGTCACCTCCGAGTTCTCACGGTTGATCCGTGGCCGCAGATTCAGCACGATGCCAATGGGAAAATATTCCACCCCCTTGACGGTCGCGTTGTTCGTCGCCGTGGTGCGTGACACCGGAATCTGGCGACCTACCTGGATCCGCGCCTGGCGGTCGTTGAGGACCAGGACCGACGGACTCGACAGGACCTCAGCATCCCCGGTCTCTTCGAGGGCCTCAATGGCCCCGCGGAAAGCATTGAAATCGGTGAATGCATCTGGCGAAAGCAGAAAGGTCCCTTGCCGTTTGCCGGTGTCTTCCGAGCGTTCAAAGGCGGCGCTGGCGCTGCCGGTTGCCGACCGCCACTCAAAGCCAAGATCGTTGAGATGGGAGGAATTGACCTCGATCACCAGGGCCTCGATGACGATCTGCTGGGCCGGAACATCGATGTGCGTCTGCAGCAGGTTGTCCAGGGCTTCGGGGTCATCCCGGTCATAGACGATGAGGAGCCGTTCCTCCGGCGATCCCGCTGTGGCCGCATGCAGGTGAGAGCCCCCCAGTTGCAGAGACCCCTGGATGACCCCTGTGGACGACGACGAACTGGTGCGGGCATTCGAAGACTTGGAGCTGGGGTTCGACTCCATGAGGCTGGTCTTCGAGGCGTTGGCAACCTTGACCACCCAGGGCAGTTGGGGCGTGCGACCACTGACAACATCAAAGATCTGCTCGCCGCCAACACCCTTGGTACTGAACTCGATCGAGTAGTAGCCCAGTGCCTTGAGCAAGGCTACCGCCCGGTCCGCCTCGATGTGTCCCAGGCGCAGCATCTCGTAGCCAAGATCCGGTTCGGCGGGGACGGAGGCCGCCCTCTGCGCCTGGCTGACCAGCGCTCGCATCCCGGCCTCAATTGCCGCCAGACCGCCTTCGCCGGCGTGGAAGACGATGATCTCGAAGGTGCCACTCGGCGTCACGGTAACGCCCAGTTCGACTCTGTCCTGGCCGGCAACGTAAACACGAACACCGTCAACGCCGCGCCGCTGCGACAACTGGGCACTGCTGATCAGTTCCGGCGCCAGTTGGTAGCCGAGTGCCAGCATGACGTGGACGTCCGCGGCATCAAGAAGCCTGCGGGCCTGCGTGAGTTTCCTGTGGGGGGTGGGAACCAGCAGCAGTTCCCCGGCGCCGGGGGTTGCCAGCATCAGGGCAGCAAACAGCAGTCCCCACGACCAGAGACGAATGACGTTCACGAGCAGGCCTAGGGCTAGAGTATTCTCGGGCCGGATATGGAAAGCACCGATAGATAGCGTCGGCTCCTGGGCGTGTCAAGACGGGCTCGGGTTCGGGCTCGATCCGAACGACGGCTCGGCGGCGTTCTCAACCCTCTTTCAGCGCCGCCACCAGATCCAGAATCGCCTCCTTGGCGCTGGCGAAGTACATCAGTGTATTGTCGGCGGCGAACAGCGGATTGGCGATCCCGGCGAATCCCGGGCTCAGACTGCGCTTGATCACAACAACGGTGCGCGCCTTGTCCACGTCGAGAATGGGCATACCCGAGATCGGTCCCGAGTTATTTTCGCGGGCCAGTGGATTGACCACATCGTTGGCGCCGATGACGAGGGCCACATCGGTCTGATCGAAGGTCGGGTTGATGTGGACCATTTCCTTCAGCTTCTCGTACGGCACTTCCGCTTCGGCGAGCAACACGTTCATGTGACCCGGCATACGCCCTGCTACCGGGTGAATGGCGTATTCGACCTCGATGCCGCGGCTCTCAAGAATGTTGGCCATGTCACGCACGGCGTGCTGCGCCTGGGCCACGGCCATGCCATACCCGGGAACGATCACGACACGCTTGGCCACATCGAACAACATGGCGACCTCTTCCGCCGATGTGGACTTGATCTTGCCCTCGTAGATCTCGTTGCCCGCACCCACAACGACTGTACCCCCTACACCACCGAAGAATACGTTGCCGAGGGAGCGGTTCATGGCCTTGCACATGATCTGTGTCAGGATGAGCCCCGAGGCGCCAACAAGGGAACCGGCGACGATGAGAATGTTGTTGCTCAGCACAAAACCGGTCGCCGCCGCCGCCAACCCGGATGCGGCATTGAGAAACGCGATGATCACCGGCATATCTGCGCCACCGATAGGGATGACGATGAGAACGCCAAGCAGCAGCGCTGCTGCCGTCATGATCCAGTAGGGCTCGACCGCTGTTGGTTCGATGACGATCCAGGCACCCAGAGCCACACTGACCAGCGCCACGAGGACATTTAGGGTTTTCTGCCCCGGGAACATGATGGGGTTGCCCGACATCAGTTCCTGAAGCTTGGCAAAAGCGATGATACTGCCGGAGAAGGTGACTGCGCCGATGATCCCGGACGTGGCGGTGGCGACGGTGAAGGTATTGGTCGCGGCGGCCGTCGTCGGCATGCCGGCCTCCAGCAGAGCGGCGCCGGCAACCAGAACCGAGGCGCCACCGCCGAAGCCATTGAACAGGGCCACCAGCTGGGGCATGTCCGTCATGGCGATCTTCGCCGCCAGCACGGCACCGATCAGGCCGCCGATGACGATACCGAGCAGGATCCATTCAAAGGACAGGATCTGCTGATCCAGCAGTGTCGCTGCGACAGCGACAAACATGGCCAGCGCACCGTAGCGATTGCCCTGCACCGCGGTCCGCGGGTGGGTCAGGCCCTTCAGGCCCCAGATGAACAGCGTCGCAGCAACGAGGTACGCGAAGTTGATGAAGTTCGGGCTCACAGTGCGCCTATTTCCGTCGGAACATGCTGAGCATGCGGTTGGTCACCATAAAACCGCCAACAACGTTGACCGTGGCAAAGACGACGGCAATAAAACCCAGCCACGTTGTCAATTCGGTGTGCTGCGCGCCCGCCGACAGCAGCGCGCCGATCAGGGTGACCCCTGAAATGGCGTTGGAACCCGACATGAGTGGTGTATGCAGTGTTGGCGGGATCTTGGTGATGATCTCAAAACCGACGAACACCGCCAGCACGAATACGGTCAGCGCCGCGACCAGGTTTTCCATGTCAGCCTTTCGTTGCCAGCAGTCGTGGGTGCACAATGCCGCCACCACGGGTTACCAGAGTGCCTGATGTGATTTCGTCAGCCATGTTGATCTGCAGCGCGCCACTCTCTTTGTCACGCAAGTGCAGCAGGAACGTGCTGATATTGTGGGCGTACATCTGACTGGCGTGACCGGGCACGGTAGCTGGCAGGTTGGTCGGTCCCAGTATCGTGGCGCCGCCCTCGTGCACAACCTCTTCGGCACGTGTCAGCTCGCAGTTGCCACCCCGTTCGGCGGCCAGATCGATAATGATGGAACCGGCTCGCATGGCGCGTACCGCGGTAGCGGTGATCAGCAGCGGCGACTTCTGGCCGGGGATGGCCGCCGTGGTGATGACGACATCCGAATCGGCGACAACCTTGCCAAGTTCCTCGCGTTGCCTGGTGTAGAACGCCTCATCCTGGACCCGTGCATACCCGCCGGCGTCCTCGGCATCCCCGGTGTCGAGATCAAGTTCGACAAAATTGGCCCCCAGCGACTTCACCTGTTCCTTGACGGCGGGACGGACATCGTAGGCTGAAACGCGCGCACCCAGCCGACGGGATGAGGCGATCGCCTGCAGTCCGGCTACGCCGGCACCAATGACGAGGACCTTCGCCGGTGCCAGTGTGCCGGCCGCCGTCATCAGCAACGGAAAGATGCGCGGCAGTTCCGACGCCGCCATCAGCACCGCCTTGTAGCCGGCGATGGTCGCCATCGATGACAGGGCGTCCATGCTCTGCGCCCGGGTAATGCGCGGCATCAGCTCCATGGCGAACAGGCAGACGCCGGCATTCGCCAAAGCCTGCAGACCGGGTCGGGCATCGAGGGCGTCGGCAAAACCGATCACCGCCTGGTCGGCCCGCAACAGCGGCAGATCTGCGGCACCGGCCGCATCAGCCCCATGAGTACGGACCTGCAGGATCACGTCGGACCGGGCAAACACCTGCGCACGATCCACTGCGATCTCGGCACCGGCTTCGACAAAAGCGGCGTCGGGATAGCCCGCGAGGGCACCCGCACCAGCCTGCAGAACGACCTGCACACCTTTGTCCTTCAGGGTGCGTGCAACATCGGGGACAAGCGCTACGCGGCGCTCCCCCGGGTACAGTTCGGTGGGTACGCCAGCAATCATCGGGTCGGCCAATTTCCTATCGGTGCTCTGATTGTTTGTCGTGATACTTCTGCAACTGACGCTCTACGTGGCCCGCAGCCTCATCGATCGCCTTGAAGAGGTTGGGGTCGTCGGTCTCTCCCTTGCCGATGATGCGCTGGCCCGGGACCTTGACGATGATTTCCACCGTATTGGCCGGTTTGTGTTTGGCCTGCGTATCGACGATGACCTCGGTATCGACAATACGGTCGTAGAACTGACTGAACTTCCCACACACGTTGTCGATGTGTTGCTTGGTCGGGTCAGACAATTTCGTGTTCTTGGCATCAATGCGAACAGCCATGATGTCCCCTTTCTTCGCCGATGGTGCACTCCATGGTCAAGATACCGGAGCCTGCACGATGGTCAAACGTCCTTACAGCCTGGCAGGGGTGTTGGCTTCAGTCGCGATTGTCGAGGGGGACGTAACAAAGTTCCGTCGGCCCTGTGTAGACCTGGCGTGGGCGCTGAATACGCCCCTTCGTGATGAACCGATCTTCGTACCACTGGGCGATCCAGCCCGGCATGCGGCCAATGGCAAACATCACCGTAAACATGGCAGTGGGGATGCCGAGGGCCCGCAGGATGACGCCGGAATAGAAGTCGACGTTGGGATAGAGGCTGCGTTCCTTGAAGTAGTCATCCTCCAACGCGACGCCCTCGAGTTCTTCGGCGATTGCCAGCAGCGGATCGTCCCGATGGATCTTCTTCAACACGGCCTCTGCCTGCGTCTTGATGATCTTGGCGCGTGGATCAAAACTCTTGTAGACCCGGTGGCCGAAGCCCATGATCCGAATGCCTTCCTTCTTGTTCTTCACCTGCTCGACGTAATCCTTGACCGACATGCCCCGGCTGAGAATGGTTTCGAGCATTTGCACGACTGCGACATTGGCACCGCCGTGCAGAGGCCCCCAGAGCGCCGACACACCCGCCGAAACCGAGGCGAACAGGTTGGCACCGGAACTGCCGACCATGCGCACCGTCGACGTCGAGCAATTCTGTTCGTGGTCGGCGTGTAACAACAGCAGCACATCGAGAGCCCGAACCAGCGCCGGATCAGGTTCATAGTCCTTGTAGGGTTGGGAGAACATCATGTGCAGAAAGTTCTCGCAGAAGCTCTTGTCCGGGTGCGGATAGACCAGCGAGTGGCCCATGTCATGATTGTAGGAGTACGCGGCGATGGTGCGGACCTTCGACAGGATGCGTGCGGCGCCCTCCTGGAAGATGTCGACATCCTCAGCCTCCAACAGCTCCGGGTAGAAGCAGGCCATCGAGTTGAGCACCGCTGACAGCACCGCCATGGGTGGCGACCCCGGCGGAAAGGCCTCGAAATGATGGCGCAGCTGCTCGCGCAGAAACGAATGCTTCGCCATCAGTTGCCTGAAGCTTTCCAGTTCCGGCCGGTTCGGCAACTTGCCCCAGATCAACAGATAGGCGACTTCGACGAAGGAACTGTGCTCTGCCAGAACCTCGATGGGTATGCCGCGATAGCGCAGAATGCCCTTGTCACCGTCGATGAAGGTGATGGCACTCATGCAGGCGCCGGTGTTACCATACCCTTCATCCAGGGTGATGTAGCCGGTCTCTTTGCGCAGTTGGCTGATGTCGATGGCGTGTTCGTTCTCACTGCCGACGATGACGGGCAGGTCGATCGTCCTGTCGCCCAGGGTCAGTCTTGCAGTCTCAGTCATGGGGGGCTCTCCGTGGCAGGGGAAGGTGGCTGATACGAACGCCAGTCCCTATTGATATGTCAATTGATTGAAGACATGCGGGTCTTTGCAGCGGGCGGCATTCTGGCTTGTTCCGGGGACTTGCACCCGACACCAGATGAGGAGGCGCGGGAGTATGAGCCGTAATGGATACGGGCACATGGTGCTCGATGACATCGTCGGTCGCGCCCGCGACCGGCGCGAACAACGACGCCAGCTGCTGGCCGGCGTGCGCACACGCGAACAGGCCCTGGCCTACCAGGCCCGGGTTCGGCGCATCATTGCCCGGGCCTGTGGCCGGCGACCACCGAAGACACCGCTGAACGTGCAGGTCACCGGCGTCATCGACAAGAGACAGTATCGCGTGGAGAAGGTTCTGTATGAGAGCCGGCCGGGCTGTGTGGTCAGCGCCCATCTCTACGTGCCGAAGAACCTGCAGTGCCGGGCGCCGGCCGTGCT
>JAQCJA010000105.1 GCA_027593305.1 bacterium | reverse complement strand
GAGCCTGCATCATGCGGTCAAATACGTCGATCTGCCGTTCCGTCCGTGGATAACCATCGATGACGAATCCCTTTGGCAGGTCCCCACGGTCCAGCCGCTCCTCGACGAGTTCGGTGACGTGTGTGTCGGGCACCAGATGGCCCTGGCTGATGAACCCGTGCACGAGGACGCCGAGGTCGCTGCCGCTCTGTACGGCTTCGCGCAGCATGTCACCAGTGGAGATGTGGACGATACCGTAGGTTTCCACAAGCCGACGGGCTTGGGTGCCCTTGCCGGAGCCGGGGGCGCCAATCAGGATCAGATGCAAACTCAAGACCTTGCTGTTATGGGGCCCAAAGGGCCGTATTATTTAACGCTTCGACGATGCCCCCGCAAGTCGACGGAGAGACTCGTGCAGCCCAATCGTGGAGCCAGACCATCATGAGACGTATTGCCAGCTTCCTCGCACCGCTGCTTGTCAGCCTGCCAGCAACCCTCGGGGCGCAGGCGGATTGGGATCCCGACTACCTGATGACGATCCAGCCGCAGCGCTATTCGGTGCTGCGGACGACGGGTCTCATCACTGTTGATGGTGCCCTCGACGAGCCGTCCTGGCAACAGGCGCCGTGGACGCAGGCCTTTGTCGATATCGAGGGGGATGTGCAACCCGAGCCACGGTATCGAACGCGCGCCAGGATGCTGTGGGATGACCGGTACTTCTACGTGGCAGCATACCTAGAGGAGCCCGATGTCTGGGCGACGCTGCGGGATCGCGACGCCATCATTTTCCACGACAACGACTTCGAAGTCTTCATCGATCCCGACTGGGATACGCACAATTATTACGAATATGAGGTCAACGCCTTTGCCACCGAGTGGGACTTGCTGCTGGTACGCCCCTATCGTGATGGCGCCCCGGCGGTGCACGAATGGGACATCCCGGGGCTGCGTTCGGCGACGAGGGTCTATGGTACGATCAACCAGCCGGGGGATACGGATGAGGGCTGGACCGTCGAAATCGCCTTTCCCTGGGAAGGGATCAAACGGCCTACTCAGGCCCGAGTGCCACCCCATGATGACGATGTCTGGCAGGTGAATTTCTCTCGTGTCGAGTGGGAGGTCGAGCCGGCCCAGGATGGTGAAGGGTATGTGAAGATTGCAAAGAAGCGCGAAGACAACTGGGTCTGGTCGCCTCAGGGGCTGATCAACATGCATTTCCCTGAGCAATGGGGTTTCGTCCGTTTTTCCGCGCAACCGGCAGGCCCCGACGCAAGTGTCGAATTCGACCTGCCACCAGAATATCAGGCGCACCGCCTGCTGCGTGAGATCTACTGGCGCCAACGCCAGTTCCATGCCAGGGAGCATCACTATACGGCCAGCCTCGATACGCTGGGCGTAGCACACAGGATGATGCAGGATTTCCTCTGGCCGCCAAAGATCTCGGTCGCCGACTACAGCTGGGAGGCCTGGGTGGAAGAAGTGACGGATCTGCACAACGATGGCGGCATCAGTCGCTGGGTCATCAAGGACGACTCGCGCGTGTTCAAGGCAGGTCAGCCGGAGTAGTGGGGAATCGTGGCCATCTTCTAGTAGGCGACGGCAACAACGCCCAGTTGGGTCTCATCGTCGCCGTCGCTGATGGCGGTGAAGCGGTAGACGTAGAGCCCGGGCGGGACCAACTGACCGCGATCATCCCGGCCGTCCCACTGCAGTTCATGCCGTCCGACATTCAAATGCACCGGACCGAGGTGGCGCACGGCGGTGCCGGACAGGCTCATGATATCGAGTTCGAGCCTGGCAGGATCGAGGAACAGCAGAAGTGAAAAGTCGAAGGTCGTGTCGTCGTTGCGGCCATCCCCATTCGGTGTGAAGGGGTTTGGCGCAACCTTCAGGCCGTCGATGGTTGCAGCAGATTGGGCAACGATGACGGCGACGCCATCGGCGGGCAGATCATCGGCGGCATTGCCGGCAGACGTGGGCTGCGGGATCGTCTCGCCTGCCGCATCGTGCCAGACCCAGCTGTCGAAACGGGTCAGCAGATTGAACAGCGACGTGCGCACGAAGATGCGGATCTCACGATCCTGTCCGCGGGGAAAATCGGCGTCCGTCAGCGAGGATGTTTTGATCCCCAGGCGCACGTCGCCCTGCGGATCCCGGTACACGGCATAGGCGTAGGTGCCGATATCCGACACCGACAGGGTGTCGAGCCAGGCGGAGCGTGCATCGATGTCGGTCGGTACCTTCGTCGCCAGTGGTTGCCACAGGGCACCATCAAGCAACAGGCTGTCGAGTTGCGTGTCGGTTGTGGGTATGGCGATGTCCAGGCGGTTGAAGCCGGTCCCGCCCCCTGAATCGAAACTTGGCCGCAAGGCGTACTGCAGTGCAACAGGTTGTCCCAGGGCTGCCGCCGTATCCGGGAAGACCTCGGCAAGCACGCCGCGCCCCACGAGGGGGCGACCGTAGTCGAACTCCAGATAGTCGAGGCGTACGCCGCTGGTCTCTGTCGAGCCGAAGTCGACACGGAACTGGACGTAGCGCATCAGTGGTGGCAGCGACAGCAGGTGGCCACCGGTGCCGTCCCGTTGCACGGCACCCTCATCGAAATCGATGGGGGCGGACCAGGCTGTCCAGCCACCGGGCGCCCCGTCCTGATTGCCAAAGAGATTTGCGGGCAGTTCGTCGTAGGGTGAACGGGCTACGGAGGAAAGGGACAGGTAACTGCCGGCATTGAGGCGACTGCCACGGGCGGGCCAGTCAAACAGAATCGGCGCCTCGATGAAGGAGGACACGACGCCGGGGCCGACGCGACGCTGGTAGATGCGCGGATCGAGGCTGGAGCCGGTCCGCACCCGGATCTGCAGATTGCCGTCATGGCCCAGGCGTTCACCATACCAGCGCACACGGCCCCAGCTGACGGGCGCCCCCGGAACGGCGGGATCGAACTGAGCGGCAGCCCTCGTGCCGGCTTCTTCTGCCGGAGAAATGCTGCCATCGCCATCGATGTCGACGGTACGCACAAACTCCAGAGGAATCGAGCGCCACGGTTCGTCCGCGTCGAAATAGCGCCGAACTCGCGGACGCTCGGGACCCACGTCGATAATCTCCGAGTAGTACGATGCGTCCAGGGCGTACCCATGACCGAAGTACTCGGCCTCGGCAATCTCCCACACGTCCCCCTCGGCGACGCCGCTGGTCAGATTCAGTGTCCGGACCTTCTGCGGCGGATCCAGGCGGAAGTCCTTGATGACCGGGCGCTGCTGGTCGATCTGCTGGGGAATCAGAAAGCGCGACGCTACCAGTTGCGCGCCCAGTAAAGACGTGCGGAAGTCGCTGGGATCGTCGCCTCCGTATCTGACAGAGAAACTGGCGGGGGTCCGATCGATGAAATTGGGACGAGGATAGTAGCGGATGCGGTCAATCCAGAACAAACCGTTGAGAATCGTGCCAAAGCCCCAGTTGCCGACGACGCTCTTGGCCGTGGTGATGCTGCCATCCACGACCTGGCCATTGCCCGTGTCGCCGAAGCGGGGTGTACCGACCTGCGTATCCAGTTGCAGTGGATCCTGTTCGCTGAGCAGTCCTGCCAGAAATCGATCGTCCGCCAGACGGGCGACGTTGCGAGTGCTGTCCAGGCGGATCGAACGGATCCAGTCTGTGGGGCGGAAAGCGCGGCGCACAAGGGTTGCCGTCACCGGGTCGCCAGCGGCCGTCGCCGCCTGCCAGCGGTTGTCGTCCATCGGCACGAAGCGCAGCTCCCGTTGTTGCTCAGGGCTCAGAGCACCGACGTCATAGGTGAAGACGGAACGAAACCAGGAGGACGGCAGGGACACGTCAGGGGCCGCGTCGTCTTCGTCGATCAGCCCATCGGCATCATCGTCGATGCCATTGACGGGATCCTCGTTGAAACGCCCGTCGCTATCGTCATCCCCCCAGCCGTAGCCTGAATTCCACCCATTGGCGTCTGCTGCCGCTTCGGCGGCGGTGGCGTAGCGAAAGAACGGTGGTCCTGCATATGTCTGGCGCACGGCAGGGCTGTAGATCGGGCTCCCTGTATGTGGGCCATCCTCGTTGAGCAGTCCATCCCCATCGTTGTCCTGTTGCGGGTCGGGCCCGTCCTCATCCAGGCGGCCATCGAGATCATTGTCGACACCATCGATGGGATCCTCATTCCACAAGTAGTCGCCATCATTGTCGATGCGATCCACAGGGTCCTCGTCGATACGACCGTCCCCGTCATCGTCAACGATGACCTCAGCAGCGAAAGACCCGCCCCAATCGAACTGCGGCTGGAAGATCTCACCCGTGGCCAGGACAAAACTCACCGGATGCAGGTTCCAGGGGTGATCCGCATCGCCGACTCGCCAGGTGGCAGCGGAAAGTCGCGCGGCCACAAGCAGTAGCACGACAGCAGTGATGCGGCAGACGGATCGGGGATCGGCCACGGCTGACTCCATCGGGGCAAGATGGTGCGGTCGAACTCTGCGAGGTTTCGCGTATCCGCCATCACAACCCTACAGCCGGTGGGACGGCCGGAGCAAATACACGGCGGCCATTTCACCGGCAGCACTCGTTGCAGGCGCGACCGACGAAACCGATGACCTTCGCAACTGCGCCACGCCAGCGCGCAGCGCGGTCAGCAGAGTTTGAGCGAGGGCATGTTGACCGCCCCGTCGCGGCGCTCCTGCCAGCCGCGCTCCATCTCTTCCGGGTACCGGTGCGGCAGGTAGGAGACCTCGTCGAGAAGGCGCATGTGTTCGTCGCTGAGGCGGAAGCTGCCGGTGAGCATGTTGTCGCGGGCCTGCTCCAGGGTCCGGGCGCCGGTGATGATGGAGGTGATGCCAGGGCGCTGCACGGCCCAGCGCAACGCGACCTGGGCGGGGGAGCGAGAGGTGTCTTTGGCGACGGCCAGCAGCGCGCGCAGGATCTCGTCGGCATTGGCGGAGAAGTAACGCTGGGGGTAGGCCCAGGCCTCCTCGGAGCGCGTGCCTGGTATCGTGCGTTCGCCCGGCTTGTACTTGCCAGAGAGGAA
The DNA here is from genome assembly GCA_027593305.1 of bacterium. GTDB lineage: Bacteria > Latescibacterota > UBA2968 > UBA8231 > UBA8231 > UBA8231. Next base: position 6,638 of record JAQCJA010000105.1, on the reverse strand, counting down.
GCCGCCGGCGATGGGAGCCCAGCAGACCACACCCAGGTTCTTGTAGTGGCAGATTGGCAGCAATTCCTGCTCGATGTCGCGCACGACGAGGCTGTACTGTGGCTGGTAACACTCGAATCGAGCCAGGTCCTTGTGGTCGCTGAGCCACAGGCATTCCATCAGCCGCCACGCCTGATAGTTGCTGCACGCTGTGTAGCGCACCTTCCCCTGGGTGACAAGGTCGTCCATGGCCCGCAGCATCTCTTCCATCGGGCCATCGACGTCCACGTGGTGGATGTAGTACAGGTCCACATAGTCCATCTGCAAACGCCGCAGACTGTCCTCGATGGCCTGCATGATGTGCACCCGGGACATGCCGCCATCATTGGGGCCGGTCCCCATGGGATTGGCGAACTTGGTGGCGACAACGGCCTCCCGGCGTCTGCCTTTCAAGGCTTTGCCGAGAAACTCTTCCGACAGCCCTTCGCTGTACGAGTTGGCTGTGTCGAAGAAATTGATGCCCGCCGCAAAGGCGAGGTCGACGATCTTTCTGGATTCAACTTCGTCAGTCCCATGACCGAAGGTCATGGTGCCGAGGCAAATTTCCGAGACTCGCAGGCCACTGCGTCCCATTCTGCGGTAGTCCATTTCACCCTCCGTTGGTGTGCAAGCTGTGCAAGCCTGAAATGCCGGGCTTGCAGATGCGGGCGACACTGTCGCGAGATATCACGGTCGGTTGCAGGACCACGCTGGGGGGAGTGCGCCCTTCCATAAGGTCCTGCACCATGCCTGCCGCCCGTGCGCCGACTTCCGCGGGGCGGACATCGATGGTCGTTATGGCAGGCCTGGCCGTCTGTTTGGCGGGCTCGTCGTCCTGGCCGACAATCGACAACTCTTCAGGCATGCGCACGCCACGATGCCAGCATTCATTCAGCAGCGCCGTGGAACCCCGGGGATGAGCGCAGTACACGGCGGTAAGGTCCTGCTGTTGTTGCAGCAGATCGTGCACTCCCGGAAAGACCCGGCACTCGACGCCATCTCCAGAAAGGGCCTGGCGGAAGCCCTCGAGTCGATGCTGCAGGATCTGCCGTTCCCGTGCCGGTTCACAGGAGAGCGGGACTGCCTCACAGTGGCCTTCGAGGAAGGCAATCCGACGATGACCGTGTTTCAGCAGATGGCGTCCCGCCATTTCACCACAGCGACGGTGGTCGATGGTTACACACGGGACCCCCGCCGTTGGATACCGATGGATGAAGACGAGGTTCTTCCAGCTGGATCGCAGCCCCGGCTTCAGGTTGAGTTGATCAAGCAGGGCGAAGCTGGGTTCCATGATGAGGCCATCGAAGCCCTGCCGGTCGGCCATGTGCAGTTGCTCGAACTCGGCTTTGATGTCGGCTCGAGTCGTCGGTCCCATGGCCAGATGGAGACCGTCGGTTTCCCGCAGCTTCTCGATCATGCTGTGGATCATGGGCGTTTCCGTGCCGTCACGCAACCATGTCAGTATGAGGCCAACGAGTTGGCGTCGATGAGTCAGATACCCCACGTCCCGGGCGATCTGGCGGACCTTCTGGATCGTCCGATCACTGATTCGAACGTTGCCATCCTGGGCCTTATTGTTCAGGACCATGCTGACGGTGGAGATGGACACCTCGGCACGGCCTGCGACGTCTCGGAGAGTGACCTTACGGGTGCTCAAGGGCCAGATCCGTCAGAATAAAGATGGGATGAAAACTATTGCTGAAAGTTTCATCAATTCTGCCCGTATGATGGTCATCTGTGTCGAATGCGTCAACCCCCGGGGCTGAGAGCATCCGGATCCGGGTGTATCAGTTCGCCCAGTCCTGGCTACATGCCTGCCTTGATGCGGCCCCAGGAATCAGCTCGTACGGATGAATCGCGGGCCTGAGTGCAGTCGCCCCGCTCGCAGGGCACGAGCCGGGCATCAACAAAGTTCTCCGCAAAGCATACCAGCGGCGGACGTTCCAGCAGGGAGGATATGGAGAAACGGATGCCGCCGGAGCCGGAGGCATCGTGATCGATGATGCCGATCTGCAGGCCGATGATGTTGTGCGCCTGCAGCACGCTGCGCACGGACACGTCGGGGCCGTTCCAGTTCAGGTTGTCCCACGGCGTTGTGAAGAGCTCCAACTGCGTTTCGGTTGGCTCGACGCCGATCTGACGAATCCGCACATCCGCCCACGGGGGCAGACTGGCCCAGCCATTGGCAAAGCCCTCGAAGCCAAAGACGATGGCATCCGGTGCCTCGGCGATGACGGCATAACGCTGCGCCTGCGCACCGACGTAGAGCTTGACCTGTTCCGGTGTGCCGTCGGGTGGCCCACAGGCGTACTGGCCGCCGGAATGATCCCCATCCACAAAGAACTCGACGTAGTCCGCACCGAAGAAGTTGGGTGGATCACCACCGGCGTACTCGTTGATGTAGAAGTCATCGGTCTGCTGCATCCCCATGTACAGGCGCTGCGTGGCCATGTTCCAGGCCAGATAGATCCGTGTGGCCAGGTCATCTGAACTGGGGCTGCCGATCTGCAACGACGAGAAGTCCTGACTCTCCAGCGATGGCTCCGGGACGATGTTCTCCCACTCGAAGAGGGAGAAGTCGTCGATCTGGGGAATGTCGCTGCTGGGGACCTCGTAGATCGGGATGATCCGGTCACCCACGTGTGCGGCGACGTCGACACACAGAGCTGGCACCATGCACAGGCAGATCCAGTTGGCAACAATGAGCGGTCGATTCAGCATAGAGATCCTGAGGTTACACAAGTGCGACACGGCGGCAATTCCGGTCAAAGCTGGCGCGGTACTGTGTGGGCGGCACGTCCATGGCGAGGCAGGATGACAAGCAGCACGCATGCCAGCAGGCAACCGAGGGCGGGAATCAGGAAGATGCCGCTCCAATCGTGGGCACCATCCGCCAATTCGAAGTGATCGTATGCGGAACCCGTCAGCCAGTGGCCGGCAAGAGCGCCGAGGCCGGAGTTGACGAAAACCAGCAGGCCTTGGGCGCTGGCCCGTCGTTGGCGCGGCGCCAGGGCTTCGACGGCCACGATGCTGCCCATGGAGAAGAACGTGAAGCCAATGTGCCCGGCCAGCAGGATCGTCTGCGCACCGAACACGGCGAACTGCGGGAAGTACATGGCCGACAGCCGCACGGCCACGGAGCGTGGGCTCAAGAGTCGCTGCGCACGTCGCGGCGTCGGGCGTGTAGCAACACCATCAAGGCGGAGATGTCCGCCGGAGATACGCCGGAGATCCGCGATGCCTGGCCCAGGGTGTGGGGCGTCAGGCGGGCGAGCTTCTGCCGCGCTTCCACCGACAGCGGTTTGGCCTCCGTGGCGTAGTCGAAGTCACCGGGGATGACGTGGGACTCCATGCGCTGGAATCGTTCCACCTCCTGCGTCTGGCGATCTATATAGCCGGCGTACTTGGTCGTCGCCTCGACCCGCTCCGCCGCGTCGGCCGTCAGGGCTTGCAGAGGTGGGGCAATGGCGGCGATATCGGCGTAGTCGAGTTCCGGTCGCCGCAGCAACTCGATGAGCAGGGTGGATTCCCGCACGGGTGTCGTGCCACGCTTGCCGAGCAGCTCGTTGAGAGCCTCACCCGGGGGCAGGCGTTGCTCGTGCAGACGGGCCAGTTCAGCCGTCACCTGGGCCTGCTTGTGGCCGAATTTTGCCCAGATGTCATCGGTTACCATACCGAATTCCCGGCCGTAGGCCATCAGACGTTCATCGGCGTTGTCCTCCCGCAGCAGCAGGCGATACTCGGCACGAGAAGTGAAGATCCGGTAGGGCTCGCTGGTGCCCTTGGTCACCAGATCATCGATGAGCACACCGATGTAGGCCTGGGATCGATCCAGGATGAAGGGGTCCTCCCCACGGCCACAACGCACGGCGTTGATACCGGCCATCAGTCCCTGGGCGCCGGCTTCTTCATATCCGGTGGTGCCATTGATCTGACCGGCAAAGAACAGCCCCGCAACTCGCTTCGTTTCCAGCCACGCGTGCAGTTGCGTCGGGTCGGCGTAGTCGTATTCCACGGCATAGGCGGGGCGCATGATTTCGGCGCGCTCCAGCCCGGGTAGGGTCCGCAGGATCGGTTCCTGGATGTCCTCGGGCAGGCTCATGGACAGGCCGTTGATGTAGAACTCGTGTGTGCGCAGGCCCTCAGGTTCGACGAAAATCTGGTGCCGGTCCTTGTCAGCAAAGCGGACGATCTTGTCCTCGATGGACGGGCAGTAGCGCGGCCCGATGCCTTCGATGCGACCGGAATACATTGCTGAGCGTTGCAGGTTGTCGCGGATGAGGTCATGGGTCACCTCATTGGTATAGGTGATGTAGCACGAGCGCTGCGGCAGCAGCGGTCGATCGTGGGCGTAGGAGAAGGTGCGCGGCGGATCGTCGCCGGGTTGCTCCTCCATGGCCGAGAAATCGATGGAACGCCCATTGACTCGTGGTGGTGTACCCGTCTTCATGCGGCCGATCTCAAAACCGAGGGCGACAAGCCCCACCGAGGCCAGTTCGGCGGAGGTCTCACCGGCGCGGCCGGCGGCGTAGGAAAAATCACCCACGTGGATCTTGCCCCGCAGGAACGTCCCCGTCGTCAGGATCACGGTGCGGCTTCTGAAGAGCATGCCGCCCTTGATGCCAATGCCGCCCACGACTCCATGGTCGACGATGAGGCTCTCCATCATGCCCTGGCGGATCTCGAGCCCCGGTTGCGCCTCGCAGGCGAACTTCAGTTCAAACTGATAGACCTTCTTGTCACACTGGGCGCGGCAGGCGCGCACCGCTGGCCCGCGACGCATGTTCAGTCGACGGTACTGAATGCCGGCGCGATCGGTGTTGATCGCCATCTCACCACCCAGGGCATCGATCTCCTTTACCATGTGGCCCTTGCCGATGCCACCAATGGCAGGATTGCACGACATCTGGCCGATGGTGTCGAGATTCATCGTCAACAACAATGTGCTGCCACCCATGCGGGCCGCCGCCAGGGCGGCTTCGGTGCCGGCGTGACCACCGCCAACGACGATGACATCAAATGTCTTCGGATGGGTCGTTGTCATGTTTCCTGTGGGTTGGGCGGAGGAAGGGCGTGTTCGGGATCTTGTTCAGGATCGTTGGGTGCGATCGTACTCGTCGATCAACTCCTGGACAATGGTATCGAGCAGTTGGGGCGGGTCACCGTCACGCTGGCGTCTCTCGGTCCACTGCCATTGCGCCAGGTAGTCGTCGGTGCCCGCAAGGCCTTCCGCCATGGCGACACTGTCGATGGTAGCCTGGAACCGGGGCGGTAGTTGTCGGGACAGGGGGCGTCGCCCATCAAAGACCCGAGCCTGGGCAGGAATGGTGCGCCAGTACAGCACCTGGTAGTCAGGCATGGCTCAGGTGCGACATATGTGTGCCCGGCGCCGGCTCGAAGGTCTTGCTGTGAGCCCCCACGTAATGGCAGATGAAGCTGCGTCGCCAGCGGTCCGTGGTCCGGTTCGGGTAGGAGCCATGAATGATGCGGCCATCGAAGAACAACGCATCACCAGGCGCCATGTCGACACCGACAGCGATGGCACCGGCGGGCATCTTCGTCTGGCCACCGGTGAAGGAGAACGCCGTGTCGGCCGGTTCCACCGGCAGCAGGCCATGCTGATGTGAACCGGGCACGACAACCATCTGCCCCACGTCGTCGTCCGCCGGATCGAGAGCGATCCACAGGCCCAGCAACGGGTCCTGGCAGATGTACTGCTCATCCTGATGCAGGCCCTGGCCGCGCCCTCCCGGGGGCTTGAAGTAGAGCATGGTCTGTCGCAGGACGGGGGTATCATCGATCAGCGCTGCTGTGGCGGCGAGCAGATCCGGTCGCCGAGCCCACCCGTCCGAAGCCGGGTCCCACTCGTGCATGTTGATCATGCGGGGATACTGATGATTGGTGTCATGGGGCTGGTCACTGGTTCCGCCCGTGTCGCCGGGTTTCGGCCCCTCGGCGCGCAGCGTCATGTAATGCGTGATCATCGCTGCGGCCTGCTCGCGGTCGAATGCGGACCTGACCGTGAGGAAGCCCTGCTCCCGGTACTGCTGCAACTGGGCCTCTTTGAGGCGGATGTCCGTCATCGCGGACCGTCGAGTCCAAGACGGAAGGCGCGGATGTGGGCCGGACTCGTGCCGCAACAGCCACCAATGAGCCAGGCGCCGGCGCCGCGCAGATCATCGAGACCGGCAGCCATGACCTCGGGGCCCTGGAGGTAATAGGTCTCCATGGTCTTGCGGTTCATCTTCGGCAGGCCCGCATTGGGGTAGGCTGCCAACCGCATGCCCTGGTGTCCGTGCGCGGCCAGGGCCGCTGCCGTCTGCCGCGTGCCTTGGATGGCGTAGGCCATGCCCGAGTGATCCTCACGGGTCGACTCGGCGCCGCAGTTGAGCCCGAAGAGCTGTATGAAGGGGAGCAGGTCGGTGCCGTCGCTGTGCTGGCCCGACGCGAGGATGTCGACGGCGCCTGTTGGCGAGTGTCCCCAGTCCGTCTTGTAGACGATTTCTCCGGTCTTGCGATCCTGGGTGAACTTGTAGGTCAGACTGACACCGATGGGCAGTCCGAACTGCCTGGCGACATCGACGGCGATCGCTGCCTCGCGGGCGGAGAACATGGTCTCC
>JAQCJA010000104.1 GCA_027593305.1 bacterium | reverse complement strand
CCACTGTCGGCCTGCCCCTATGCCTTGAAAACATGCACATACTGCTGATCTTCGTTTATGTGGATGACCTGGTGGATGGCGTCCTTGAAGCCCTCGTGGAGCTGGAGGTTACCGGTGTCACCGTTGTTGAGGGCGCTTCGATGGAGCGGATTCTCGCCGATGATGTGCCCATTTTCTCGGGGCTCCTGCAGACCATTGGCGGCAGCCACGACAAGGTGCGCCTGGTGCTGGCACCACTGGCAGACCGCAGTCTGGTGGAGCCTCTGTTCCGTCTGCTTGCCGACATTGGCGCCGACATGGCCGACCCGGCCGTCGGGCGCCTGTGCCTGCTTCCGGCGGAATTTCCGCAGCCACCGGGAAACTAGGTCTGAAGGTTGAAACTGGTTCTGGCGGCGGCGCTCGTCACCGCGCTGGCATTTGCCGGCGCGCGCTTCAGCTTTCTGCATCTGTCCCTGTCCGGCGTGCGCGGCTCCCTGTGGATGCGCAACATCCTGCTCACAGGAACCGAGTTCGTCTTCGTCGGCCTGCTGCTGGGCAGCCCGTTTCTTGGCATTCTTGACGATATGACTCTTGTCGGCCTGGCACCCATCCTCGGCATGGGCCTGTCCTGGATTGGCTTGCTTTTTGGCATTCAGTGGCAGGTGCATCGGTGGGACGGCGTCGTTCGCTCCGGGCTGGTGCCGGCACTGGTGCAGGCAAGTGTTGTCACCGTCATCATCGCCGTACCGTTCTTCTTTCTTCTGCGCTGGTCCCTTGATCTGTCCCATGCATGGTGTCTGGTGGGCGCCCTGACACTGGGGGCTGCCGGCTCCGACACGGCGCAGAGTGCTCTGGCTCTCGTCGGCCGCAGTGCCCGAGGTGAGAGCCGGGCGCTGGCGCGCCTGTTGCGTCTTGTGGCGGACCTGGACGGGTTGGTCGCAGTGGCTGTTTTCGGTGCGGTCTGCTGGCTGCCGGTGCTGCACGGCGACACGGGCTCCGTCGGCCTGTGGGCGGCGTTGTCGGTAGGCCTGGGTGTAGTCATGGGTCTCGTCGTTGTTGCCCTGACGTCCTATCAATTGGCGGAAGAGGAACTGCTGCTGGTGTTGTTGGGTACCGTCTTCAGCGGCGGCGGACTTGCCCTCTACCTGTCGCTGTCACCCTTGTTCGTCAACGCTGTCACCGGTGCCGTCGTGGCCAACCTGGCCCAGAAACGAGTGCTGACGTCTCTGCAGTCACTGCTGGTACGGGGGGACCGCTCGGTGTACGTGCTTTTCCTGATCCTGGCTGGTGCGCAGTGGCACCCATCGGGCTGGGGTGTTCTGTCGCTGGCTGTTGCCTACCTGATATTGCGCACGACGGGCAAACTTGCCGGCAACTGGCTGGCTTTTCGCGGCGTCGTTACGCCGGCGGTGCCAGGCCGCATGGGACTGGGCCTGTTGTCCCATGGTGGTCTCGCGATTGCCGTTGTGGTCAACCTGCAACAGATCCATGATGGCAGCTCTCCCGTCGTCGACGCGGTGACCACCATCGTACTCGTAGGCGTCGTAGTCAGCGAGTTGTTCAGCCCGTCTCTGGCCTGGCGCCTCCTCGGCGGCGCCAGACCCTCGCCCTTGTCATGAAGCGCTTCGCCGCGCTGGCCGTGTTGGCAGCGCTGTTCGCTGTCACGAGCTGGATTGACACCGGTCCCGCGCCGGGGGCAACGCCGACTTTCATTGCCGGTCTTGTGCTGCTTCTGGGCCACGTTGCCGGGCACGCAATTGCAGTCATCGGCCTGCCACGGATCACCGGGTATCTGGCGGCGGGCCTGCTACTGGGACCTGACCTGCTTGGCGTCATCTCGACCCCGGTTGCCGGGCAACTGCATTTCCTCAATGAACTGGCAGTGGCCTTCATCGCCCTGGCTGCCGGTGCCGAATTGCACATCGCCCAACTGCGCGCGCGCCTCGGACTTATCGGCTGGCTCGTGGTCAGCACGACGCTTGTCCCCTGTCTCAGCGTCGGGCTCATCGTTTTTATCGCCGGCCCCGCGTTGCTGCCCTTTGCTGCAGGTCTGACAACCGTACAGATGGCGGCCGTCGCGGCGCTCATCGGCGTTGTCGCCGTTGCCCGTTCTCCGTCGAGCGCCCTGGCCGTGATTCGCGAATGTGATGCCCATGGCCCCTTCAGCGAAACCGTCCTTGGTGTCACGGTTGCCGTCGACGTCGTGACCATCGTGCTTTTTGCCATCGCACTGTCGACGTGCGAGGCGCTACTGAGCTCGAATGGGGCATTGGACCTTGGCTTCGCCCTGGCGGTCCTTGTCGAGATTGCCGCAGGTCTCGTCGCGGGCGCAGCCATCGGTATGATCGTGTCGTTCTATATAGGTCGTTGGCCAGACAATATTGCCCTTTTGTTGCTTGGCACGGCCCTCGTCGTCACCGAAATTGCCCACGGTACGGCAACCTATGTGCAGAATACGCACGCGCTGCCCCTTCACCTTGAGCCCCTGCTCATCTGTGTGGCCGCCGGTTTTGTGGTGCGCAACGTCGGCTCCAGTGGTGCCGCCTTCAGCGAAGCTGTGGAACGCGTCAGCCTGCCTGTCTTTGTGCTGTTCTTCACTCTTGCTGGTGCCAGTCTCGACCTGCAGGCCCTGCGGCGTACGTGGGTTGCGGCCCTCACGCTGGTTGCCGCCCGCAGCAGTTCCATCCTCGCCGCCAGCTGGGCAGGAGCGGCCATCGCCGGAGATCACAGCTCGGGTCGTCGTCTATTCGGTTTCACGTTCCTCACGCAGGCAGGAATCAGTGTCGGCCTGGCACTGGAGGTCGTACGGCGTTTTCCCGACTGGGGTGGAGAGTTTGCCACCATTGTCGTAGCGGCAATTTCGGTGAATCAGGTGGTGGGTCCCGTGGCGATGAAGTACGCCCTGCAGCGGGTGGGCGAGGCGAAACGATCGTAGGCGCAACCCACTGCGCTTCAGCCGGATCAACGCAGTGGGTTGCGACGACCCAGTTCGGCCAACATCTCCGGCATAGGCAACTGGCAGCGCTGTTGCCAGTTGGCGGCTCGCGTCGCCAATTCGGTCCAGGTGGGCACCGCCCGGCCGGACATGCCCAGAGCGATACAATTGAGTTTTCCTGCCACCGGCAAGTAGAGGACGTGCTCGAAGCAGGTCTCCAGCAACTGGCGCACACGGCGCTCCGCGACCCGGTTCACACCGTACCACAGATTGGCCACCAGGACGCCTCCGGCTGCGGTTTGGCGCTTGCAGGTGGGCAGGAAATCCGGCGCAGAAACGATAGGCGACATGCCGCTGCTCGTGTGCAGATCCAAAAGCACCAGGTCCCACGGTGGCGCCCTTGTGTTCCGTAGGTAGGCGTGACCGTCGCCAATGTGCAGGTGCAGACGCTCGTTGGCCTCGGGCAGCCCGAAATAGCGCTGCGCCACAGCAGCCACGGCGGGGCGCAACTCAGCGACGTCCACCGTACACTGGTTGCACCAATGCAGGAGAAATTTCACCATGGAGCCGCCGCCAAGCCCCAGCATCAGCGCCCGTGCCGGATCGGCATCCATGAACAACAAGGCCGTCATCATGCAGCGGGTGTATTCGAGAGCCAGTTCCTCGGGGCGCGCGACGAACATCGTACTCTGCCGTGCCGAGGAGCCAAAGTGCAGGGATCGCAACTTGCCGTCGTTTTCTTCGACGACGTCCAGCGGGCCGTACTCGTCCTGCTCCTGATGGACGACGTCACCTCCCAGATACAGAACAGGACGGCCCGAGGCCATCAGGCCTCACCACGCCAGGCCCGCATGGCGTCAGCCGCCTGGTCCCGCCAGCGGGCGTAGTTCGGCGACAGGCGCAGGGCTCCGTCGGGTTGTGTGATGAGTCGGCCGCCCTGCCCCCGTGGGTCGCCTCGCTTCTCGTTGACCTCGGCGAGCCGACTGCGCCAGACGTCGATACAGGCCTGCCACGCTGGGTCCGCCGCCAGATCGATACACTCTCCCGGATCCGTTGTCAGATCAAAGAACTGCTCGTGCCCGGTGTGGTGAAACCAGATGTACTTCTGCACGCCATCGGTGACGTACTGCATGCCATGCTCTTCATCGTAGCAGGTGCTGTGCTCGCCCTGGACGAAGGCGCGCCAGGGCACCGACGCGTCCCGCGCCAGCGGCAACAGGCTGCTGCCATCCACGGACTCCGGGATGTCGACACCTGCTGCCTGCAGCAGGGTGGGCATGATGTCACGCAGTTCGATCGGCGCATCCCGCACGGTGTCCCGTGCTACATCATCCCCCCAGGCTGTCGGCCACTGCACGACGAATGGAATCCGCGCCGAGCCTTCATACGCGTAGGTCTTGCGCCAGTGGTGATGGTCACCCATCATGTCGCCGTGATCGGAGGTGAACAGAATCAGGGTGTTGGCCAGCCCCTCGGGGTCTCGTTTCCGGTACTCGTACAGGAAGCGGCCGATCTGGTGATCGATGAAGGTGATGTTGCCGTAGTACCCGGCGCGGGCCCGATGGGTTTCCCGGGCGGACCGGTGGGACCGCGGCGCGTTGACATCGGCCACCCGTCGATCATAACGGTCCGACCAGTCACCGACATGAGGCTTCGGGATGTCGTCGTGATCTACGTACATGTCCCAGTAGGCCTGTGGCGGATCATAGGGTGAATGCGGTCGGGCAAATGACAGCCACAGGAAGGACGGCGACGTGGGATCCCGCGTCTCCATGGCTCTGATCCCCTCGCTTGCCGTCCAGTACGTGGGATGCAGATGTTCCGGCAGATGTGACGGCCGGGCCATCCAACTGTTCCAGTCGATGGCGTGGTCGCGATAACCATACTCACCCTCGCGGGCCCGCCCGAAGTGTGCGTGGTAGTCGGAGACAAAGCCGGGATCGCGCCGGCCCGACTCATCCAGCACCATCTGATGGAAGCCCTGCAGGCGCCGCTGGGGCGCGTGATGTGCCTTGCCCACCAGTTGCGTGTGATAGCCGGCGGCCGCCAGTTCTGCTGGCAGGGTCGCCGGATACTGCAGGGCGTCGCTGCCGGTCATCGTCAGCCTGCCATGGTGCCACTGGTCCATGCCGGTGAGGATTCCCGCCCGCGCCGGTGTACACGATGGCACGGAGGTATAGGCGTGACGGAAGCGTGTGCCGTTGCTGGCCAGTTCATCTATGTAGGGCGTTTCGACTGCGGCATGGCCCGCACAACCCAGACAGTCACCCCGTTGCTGGTCGGTGGTGATCAGCAGCAGGTGCGGTTTGTTGTAGCGCGCCATCTTTCGCTCCTCCCCTCAGGATTCGGCATCGGTACGTCCACTTGAACCATTGTCGCCGACGGCTTGCTGCTGGGTCACGCCGGGGCGCCGCCCGACCAACGCGTCGCAAGAATGGCATCGACGAAGATTTGTCCCAGATGCGAGGTGATGCAGGGAATGGCAATGAGGCCCTTGATATCAGCCGAGACGGCGCTGTCCGGTATCAGGGCCAGTACTGTGAGCGCCACGGGAAGGGTCTTCTGGCTTGCCATCAGTACGACGGCTTTGCGCTGGGCCGGTTCCAGACGCAGGACGGCACTGGCAGCCATGTTGAGCGCCAGGAACACGGCGTGTACGAAAAGACCTGCCGCCACCAGCACCAGCAGGTTCGACACAGCCACCGCTGCCAACCGGTCCGACGATTCGGAGAACTTCATCCACGGGATGCTGATCAGGGCCAGGTTGCTGAACATGGTGATACGCGCCCGATTGGCGTCCACCCACGCCGCGAAGTACTTGCGCAACCAGCGGCCAACCATCAGGGGCAACAGGATGGACAGGCACAGCTTGATGAGCAGGTCCCACGCCGACAGCTCGATCTGACCCAGAGTACCGAGAACGGCGACGAGGACAAAAGGGATCGTGAAAATACCGGCCAGATTGGTAACAACCGTGAGCAACAGGGCCAGGGCCGTGTTGCCACGGGCCTGCGTTGTCAGGGCGATGCCGGACGACAGCGTCGTCGGCATGCAGACGAACAACGCCAGGCCCAGCTGGAAAGCCGGGTCCATGGGCATGCGGAAAGCGAGCACGCCGCCAATGGCGGGGGTGATGAAGAGAATGGCCAGCACACCCCAGGTCGTGGCCCGCCAGGCGCGCAGGGCAGCGCGGATCTCATCTGTGCGCAGCAAGAGGCCGGAGCAGATGAAGATGGCACTGACTGCGATGTACTGGGTTGGCAGTTGCCCCATGGCGCGACCCGGCATGGGCCACACGAGGCCGATGATGGCAACGGTGAGCAGGCCTACGGGCAACATCTGACGGCGTAGGAAGTCGATGGCGCCGGTCATGGGACTTCTATCGTCGAATCAGTGACCGTGCAGCTCCAAGAGTTGGGGCTGCAGAAAGCAGACCTCGTCGCATAGCAGACAGTTGGAGACGTCCTTCTTGCACTCCACGTCTGCCCCGGCAAGCGCCTTGCGAAAGGCGGCAAGGAACTCTGTCGCCACCAGATCGCCGGAGAACAGAAAGCGGAGGAAGCCGACAAGGCGGCCGCGAGCTTCAGAACTGACGAGGTGTTCCACCTTGCACGCGTCGATATCGGCATCATCGTCATCCATGCCGAGAGCATCAGAGAGGAACTTCTTGACCGTGAGGCGCGTCGCTTCGGTCTCCCAGACCACCTGCAGACCACGGTCCGTGAGTTCGAGAAAACGGTTGTGATCCTCCTGGATGTAGCCACGTTCCTTGAGGTGTTTGGCCGCCGATGAAACACTGCCTTTGGTAATCTTCAGATGTTGGGCGATGTCGGAAACACGGGCATACCCGTGGCGCTGACGCAATTCATGCACCGCCATCAGGTGATGGGCGGCCGAGTGCGTCAGTTCGTTCTCGTCAAAGTGTTTCCAGACATCCTCGAACATTCATGCCCCTATTTCTCGGACGACATCGCCAGGCGGAAGCCGACGTTTTCACGGGTATGCGTTTCGGGCGCACTGGACCGATGCGTGGTGCGCACGTTGGGCCTTGTCTCTGAGAAGAAGCCGCCACGGATGACGCGCTCCTGGCCACCTTCGGGGCCGCGAGGATTGGTGCTCGGACTGTACTTGTAGTAGTCCTCGTCGTAGTAGTCATCACACCACTCGTAGACGTTCCCGGACATATCCCAGACCCCGTACGGGCTGCGGCCCAGCGGATACTCGTCAACCATGAGAGTCGTGCCGACGACGCCGTTGGAGTTGCAGCGATCATCGACGAAGCGATTGCCCCATGGGTAGAGGCGCTCGTCGGTACCACGTGCCGCCTTCTCCCATTCAGCCTCCGTGGGCAGGCGCGCACCCATCCACTCCGCGTACGCCTTGGCGTCGTGATAGGACACATTGACCACGGGATGGCGGGCCAGCCCTGTCGGATACGAGCCTCGCTGCCAGTGGATCGGCGTTTTGTAACCGGTACAATTGACGAACTCCCGGTAGTCTTGGTTGGTCACCGGATAGGCATCAAAATAGCAGGTCGGCACGTTCACCGGATGGGCGGGCCGTTCCGAGTCCGGGCTGTCCTCCTGACTTCCACCCATGGTGAACTGGCCACCGGGAATCTCGATCATGCGCCGCTTGTTGGCTTCGAGCAACAGGTCCTTGCGGCGTTGCTCGTAGTCCTCCATCGTCAGGTCCTGATCCTCTGATCGAGTCTTGATCTGGACGATATCTTCCTGCAGTTTGACCAGCCGCGTCGTCATTTCGCGCCGCCGGCTCTCCTGGTGATCAATCGTCTCCATCAACTTCTTGGAGGGCTTGTTGAAATCCAGCAGAAGCATGACAAAGTACAGGCTGATGACACAGGTCATGATCCACCAGACCCAGCTATCGGCCATGTCAGACTCCTCTCGCTTCAGGTGAGACGGGCGACGCGTCCCGTCAGTTGAGCAGCTTCGGGATCAGATCCACACAACGGTTGGCGTACCCCCACTCGTTGTCGTACCACCCAAGAACCTTCGCCAGGTTGCCGCCGATAACGTTCGTCGTGCCGGCGTCAAACACGCAGGACGCCGGATTGCCGATGATGTCCTGCAGGACGATGGGATCTTCGCAATACTCGAGGATGCCACGCAGATCGGTTTCGGCGGCCTTCTTGAAGGCGGCATTGATCTGCGCTACTGTGGCGTCCCTGGCAAGCACGACGGTGAAATCTGTGAGCGAACCATCCGGCGTCGGCACACGGACGGACAGGCCGTCGAGCTTGCCGTTGAGTTCGGGCAATACCTTGCCGACAGCCGCGGCAGCCCCTGTCGTTGTCGGTATCATGTTGACAGCAGCCGCTCGTGCCCGACGCAGGTCGCTGTGGGGCAGATCGAGAATGCGCTGGTCGTTCGTGTAGGAATGAATCGTATTCATCATGCCTTTGACGATGCCGAAATTTTCGTGCAGCACCTTGGCCATCGGCGCCAGACAGTTGGTCGTGCACGAGGCGTTGGACACGACCTGGTGTTCGGGCTTGAGACCGGCATCGTTGACACCGATAACAACGGTGTAGTCCTCACCCTTGGCAGGGGCAGAGATGATGACCTTCTGCGCTCCGGCGGTGATGTGCGCCGCAGCTTTGTCGCGCTGCGTGAACAACCCCGTCGACTCAACAACGACGCGGGCGCCGGCGGCTTTCCACGGCAACTTGCCGGGGTCACGCTCACTGTAAATGGGAATCTTCTTGCCGTTGACGACCAGGCTGTCGCCATCGGCGCTGACGTCGCCGTCGAAGCGGCCGTGCGTGGAGTCATACTTCAACAGATGGGCCAGAGTCTTGGCGTCCGTGAGATCGTTGATGCCGCGAATGTCGATACCACCCTTGCCCATGGCGGCACGGAACACGAGGCGGCCGATGCGCCCAAACCCATTGATGCCGACTGGAATGTCAGTCATGGCAGCTTCCCTTCGTCCCAGAATGATTGAGTCCCCGGGCCGCACCCATCCTTCTCTGGTACTTGATACGGGCTTGCAGACGGCGGCGGAGTGTTGCTTCTGGCAATCTTGCCAGACATTTCGTCCAATTGAATATGGTACGAAGGTGCTCCTTGTTGAGCAAGATCGAAACCTGCCTGGTTGCCCGCTGCCCGGGACGCCCGTATCATGAGCAGTTGCCCTTTCCCAAAGCGCCGTTTCACCTGTGAGTCTTGCCCGGATGGCTGCGATGCAGAAGCACCACATAGACAGATTCCAGCACGAGGGCTGGTGTGCGGTCGAGGGGTTTTTCGATGCCCGCGAAGTCGCCGCGCTGGCTGCCGAGGTTGAGCGTTTCCTGCAGCAGGGCCTGGTGCGCAACGTGCGTACGGAGGCAGATGGTGTGACGCCGTCGACGCAACACGTCAACCTGCAACTGATCCCCCTGTTCGACAAAAGCCCGCTGCTGCGAGCCCTGCCCTTTGCACCCAAGGTCACAAGGGCCATATCTGCGCTCCTCGGCGACCCCTACTTGCTGCACCTGGATCAGATGTTCTTCAAGCCGGGACGGATCGGCACGGGCACCAGCTGGCACCAGGACAACGCCTACTTCAAAATCGCTGACCCCCTGAAGGGGACCGCCATGTGGCTGGCCGTACATGATGCGACGGTGGACAATGGCACCCTGCGGGTGATCCCGGGCAGCCATCGAGCCCTGTATGCCCATGAACGGGATCCGCACAGCGATCATCACATCTGTTGTCACCCCCCTGAGCAGCAGGCGGTCACGGTGGAAGTGCCGGCTGGCAGCGTCGTGTTCTTCTGTTACGGCGTGGCCCACTGCACCGGGGACAACCGCACCGAGCAGTCGCGCGCGGGTCTGGCCTTTCATTTCCTGCATGAGCAGTGTGCCGCTGCCGATCTGCTGGCGCCCGACCGGGATCGGCGACCCTGGGTTAGCGGTCCCAACAGCACCGGAGGATTGCGGGAATATGGCGTTGATGTTCGCAACACGTTTGCCGCTGAAGTCGATGCTGTGCTGGCAACAGGCGTGTAGGCGTGCGCCGTTTTTTGCCGCCGTCATTGACGCGCATCGGCTGCGCCCTTTTTGAGGCGGCCGGTTGCAGCCGGGAAGATGCCCGGACGGTCGCTGAGCATCTGGTGGAGTCCAGTCTCTTCGGGCACGATTCCCACGGAACACTGCGGCTCTATGAGTATGTGGATCAGATCCTTGCCGGCACCTTCAATGCCACGGGGCGGCCCCGGGTTGTGCGCGAACGGGGCTCCACGGCGATCCTCGATGGGGGTGGTGCCCTGGGCGCCGTCGCCGGACGCCTGGCTGTCGAACGCGCCGTGGCCCTGGTGCGCGACCATGGCGTGGCGACGGTGACGTTGCGCAACTGCAGCCACCTGGGCCGCATCGGTGCCTATCCGCTGGCGCTGGCCCGGCAGGGATTGTTGGGCATGGCCTTCGTCAATGCCGGTCGCCTGGGCCGACAGATCCCACCCTTCGGCGGTATCGATGGCAAACTGAGCACGAACCCCATCGCTTTTGCCGCACCCCGAGCTGCCGGTCACCCTGTCCTGGTCGACATGACCACCTCGGTCGTCGCCGAAGGCAAAATTCGTGTGGCGCACAACCGGGGCTTGCCGGTGCCGGAGGGCTGGTTGATCGATGCCGCCGGTCAGCCCACTACCGATCCGAACGATTACCTGGCCGACCCGCAGGGCGCCATTCTTCCCCTTGGCGGTGTCGTCGGTTACAAAGGCACGTGCCTGAGTATGGTCGTCGAGATCTTGGGGGGTCTGTTGTCGGGAGAGGGTTGTGCCGCCGGCGCCACAGTGATGCGCAGCAATGGCATGTTGCTGACAGCCTGGGATCCGGACTTCTTCTGTGACGCCGACACCTACGAGCGGGAACTGGAAGGCCTCATTGCACACATGCTCACGAGTCGGGTGGATCCGGCTGTGGGTGAAATCCAACTGCCCGGGGACCCCGAATTCCGCCACGCCGCCGAGCGCGGCGAACGTGGCATACCGATCGACGACACGACGTGGCAAAGAATCTGCGAGCGGGCGGCACGTGTCGGTCTGGATCCGGCGCCATGGGAGGCGGACGTCTGCGTCGCCGAGTGATGCCCCGCCCTTGCGGCAGTTTACGGTGAAGTCGGCGGCGGCGGCCACGCCTCACAGCCGGCGAAGGGCATGTGGTCTCCGGCCCTGTATGGCGGCCATGGCAAGTACTCGTTGATGCCTGTGATGGCCCGGCCCCGCAACAGGAAGGCACTGGGAAAGGGTGGGGTGTCCGTCACGATCCGTGTCGACGTCGGTATGTAACGAATCGTCAGCCCGCAGCGACGGGTTGTTGACGTATTGGCGTTGGAGCCGTGAACGAGATTCGGGTGATGGACGGAAACGTCACCTGGCTGCAGCAGCAGATCGACCGCACGCTCGGCGTCGACCTTGTCATCCTCCATGGCCGAACCCAGGACATTGCCCCCGCCCGGTGTCGCGTGCATTTGCTGCAGGTCCATGTGTTGCGTTCCAGCAATGACGCGCATACAACCGTTCTGCGGCAAGGACGGGTCGACGGCCAACCACAGCGTTACGACCTCCATCGGCTGCAGTGGCCAGTAGGAACCATCCTGATGCCACAACACCGGTTGCCCGTCACCAGGTGGCTTGCAGATGTAGTGTGAAGCAAACAGGGCCACATCGTCGCCGATGTATTCGGCGGCTATGTCCACCAGGCGGCGGTCGGCGACCAGGCGGACCCAGAATGGATC
>JAQCJA010000103.1 GCA_027593305.1 bacterium | reverse complement strand
GCGGAACACGGGGATCGTCGCCAGCTGCTGCACGACAGGCACGAAATTGTGATACGCGTGCAGGGCATTGAGGCTGGTGACGATCGCAGGCAGGGCGAATCCCGCCCACATGAGGGGGTTGCGCAGGAAGGGCCGTTCACCGTGGCTGCCGCTCTGTACCATTGCCAACGGCACCTGCACGATGGGAAAGATGAGCCGCTCGTGCTCAACCCACTGGCGCCGCAGGATCACCATGGAGGAGATCATCACCAGGTAGAGGCTGGCCACCAGAATCGACCAGTAACCCAGGGGCGCCACCCAGACGCGCCAGGGCAGGGGTCGGCCCACCGGCAAGCCCTCGTAGAACCAGCTGATCGCCATGGGGCTCTGCGGCACAAGCCAAGGGGGCACGTGCGGACCAATCAGGATCGCCCACTCGTTCTCGGGCGTGGCATAGTACTGCGCGCTGGTAATCATCGTCACCAGGTACTCCGACAGACCCATGGTCGGGATCGCCGACGCCGTGATCAGCATGGCGTAGACGACGAGCAATTCAGCGCGCGCCAGCGCCAGCCGACGGTGGATCTTGCCGGCGATGAAATTCAGCGGCCCCACCAGGAGAAACAGCAGAAAGATGGCGCCGGGGGTGCTGAAATCGAGGGCCATGTACGAACCGCGGATCACCATGTTGCCGTACGGTGCCCCGCACGCCAGGAATATGGACAACAGGCTGCCGGTGCAGATCGACCGCAAGGTGAACGCGTGTGGTGGGGCCACCTCTGGCGTCGTCATGGCCCTGCTTCAGGCATATGAGCTACTGGATCAGCCGGCGAATTGCCGTCTCGGACTCTCTGGACCAGCCGCTGAAGATGTCGGTGATACGGCCCTGGGCGTCTAGGACGAAGGACACCGGGACAAATACCTGATCCCCGGTAAAGAGTTGCTCGAGGCCGCTCTCCCGGGTGGTGAAGTTGGGATAGGTGATGCCGGCGCGATCGAGAAACCGCGATACCGTGGCGCGTGTCGGCTCGGTGTCGAGGCTGACCCCGAGGATCTCGACGCCGGCCGCCTGCAACTCGGGGTATAACTTCTGCAACTCCGGCATCTCCTGGCGGCAGGGCACGCACCACGTGGCCCACAGATTGACCAGATACCGATGGCCGGGTTGGCGCCAGCGGTGGAAGTCGGTCTCCACCTGGGTTCGCGGATCGATCAGTGGCACCGCCGGGAATGGGTCGCCTACCTGCGGACGCAGGGCGCGGATGACGACGCCCCCGGTTGCCGTCGGCTCCGGCAGGGAGAAACGACGCTCCTCGACAATCGTCAGATCGGACTGACCCTCGGTGATCAGCAGCGACGATCCCGTTCGTGCGATGCCGGCGCCGGGGCTCGGCTCGGAAAAACGCTGCACCCGGCCCGAGGGCCAGTGCACTTCGATCCAGGGCACCGTGGCATCCTGCGCCAGGCCGAACAACAGCCGTGGATCGCTCTGCGACACGAAGCCACTGCCACCGGCCTTGATCTTCGCCTGTACACCCTGGGACGTGCCGAGGCGCACGACGGTGCCGAAGGCGTCCAGGCCGCTGACGGTGCCGCGCAGCGCGATGCGCAGGAAACCGCTCGCACTGCCGACGTTGTTGCGGAACAGGTGGTGGACCTGACCCTGGATGGCGGTGAGAAAGATGTCCACGTCGCCGTCGTTGTCGAAGTCTGCGTAGGCGGCGCCACGACCATCGGTGACCGAATCGAGACCGGAAAGTCCCGAGATGTCGACAAAGCTCCGGCCCTGCTGGTTGAGGTACAGTTTGTCGCGCTCAAAGCCGCTGAAGGAGAAGCCCTGCTCGAAGAGTTTGCCCATGTGGTCGGTCTGATACTGTTGACTGCCCGTCTGTTCGACTTCGACTGACGACGCCAGCACGTGGCGCCAGAAGAGGCTTCACGTGTCCTTGAGAGACTTGCCCGAAACAAACCCGTTGGGTGAGTGCAGATCTTGCCAGCCATCGTTGTCGAAGTCGACGAAACCGCCACCCCAGGCCCAACCGGCGGTGAAGGGCCCGACCGTGGTGGTCACCTCCTGGTAGGTACCGTTCCCCAGGTTGCGAAACAGGCTGTTGCCGGCGGCCAGTTTGCCCAGCACCCGGGTCGCATCCAGAACACTGGCCTCCTCGGGAAACAGGCGTGCCAGGATCCGTTTGCCGGCGGTGGATGACATGTTCGTCACGTGGATGTCGAGCCGGCCGTCATTGTCGAAGTCACCCAGGGACACACCCATGCCGTTGCCCGGATCGGCCATGCCCATGGCGCCGGCGGCATCGATACAGCGGTCGCCCTGATTCAGATAGAGGGCGTTCTCACCAAAATCGTTGGCCACGTAGAGGTCCTGGCGGTCGTCCCCGTTGAAGTCCCCGAAGTGTGCGGCGTAGGACCAGCGGCTGTCGGCGACACCCCAGACCCGTGCCTGTTCCTGGAACCGGCCGTCCCCCTGGTTGATGAACAGCAGGTTGGGTGTGCCGTTGGTCGCATGGGACCACGAATCGGGCATCACGACCCCGTACTTGTTGTACGATGCGACGTAGATATCAGGGCGACCGTCGCCGTTGATATCGGCACTGACGGCGCTGAACCCCTGGGCGAACCGATCGACGCCGGCGTCGAGAGAGACATCGCGAAACTGCAGGGTGCCATCAGGAATCAGGCGGTTCTCGAACAGCATCTGGGACCCCGTGGAGGCCAGGAACAGGTCACTGTCCCCGTCGTTGTCGACATCCACGAACAGCGGCGCCGTGGCGCTCGGGGTAATCTGCACGCCGGCGACATCCGCCTGGTCGAGGAAGCTGCCCTGCCCCTGGTTGAGATACAGAAAGTTGGCCCCGTGGCCGGTGACGAAGGCGTCGAGCCAGCCGTCACCGTTGACATCGGCCGTGGCCACCCCGTGGGCGATGAAACTCGAATTGCCGGGTGTGCCGAAGGGCGGGGCGGCCTGGTAGACGCCGGCCGGCAATGCCACCTCACTGAACAGGTCCACGTCGACGACGCGCACCACTACCTGACTCAACTCGAGGTGGTCGATGTGCCATCGATCGTTGACAAGATCGGCACCCAAGTGGGCCTTGACCTCAACCCAGGCACGCTGGCCGGTGGTGTTGCGGCCGACGATGGCCATGGCGATGACGGCATCGGCGCGTGGCTTGGCCGACTGCACGAAGTCTGCGGATTTCACCTTGATGCGGATGTCTTCGATACTGGCGAGGCTGTCGAGGAACGTCTTCCAGCTGTTGAGGTAGACCTGGCGGTTCACAAACCTGCCGGACAGCGGCATGTCGCGCCGTTCGATCCCCTTTGTTTTGGTCACGCTGCCATCGACGAAGGCGGGCCAGGGGGAAGCGGTCAGGTCGGCATCGAAGTGTGTAGCTGCGGCGGCCATGTCCCGATCGCGCAGCGACAGCGACAGCTCATGGAGCTGATTGGCCAGGGCTTCGGACAGATCCTCGACGCGTTCGACCTGGGCCTGGTCGATGGCCGCCGGCTGCGCTGGCGCGACGCCCACGTGGACCAGCAGCAGAACGAGGACTCGTACATATTGGCTTTGTATGCAATGCATGCGGCGAAAGTACAGCCTCCCGGGTAGAACTGCCAAAAACGAAGGCCAAAAACCAAAGGTCGATGACATGAACGGCAAAGAGCGGATCCAGGCAACCTTTGAGGGACGTTCCACGGACCGCGTACCCGTGTACCAACTCAGCGCCTCCTGCGGCGTGGCCTCCGAACTGCTGGGCCGCGACGCCTATGTCGGCTTCGGCATCCAGCAATGGCGGGAGGCCGCCACCCTCTGGGATGGTCCCGACGCCCACGCGGAGTTTCTGCAGCGAACCTACCAGGACACCCTGGCGATCAACCGCTGCTACGGCAACGATCTCTATCGTTTCGTCTATCCGCGTGCCCCGGGCAGACCGACTCGCAAGGTCGACAAACACACGTACGTCTACGAGAGCGGACCGGAAAAGAATTGGCGGGCGCTGCGGGAACTGGGGGATGAAGCCGCCATCCGCATGGGCGGCGGCGCCGTCGGCATCGGCCGGCAGGAGTGGTGGCTCGAGGCGGTCGCCCTTCGACCCGATCTGGTGGCGCGATCACTGGATCTGCAGGTCGCCTCTGCCCGCCGGAGCGTCGGTCGCCGACGATCTCTTCGGGGCGTCCGGTGTCGACGGGTTTGACGAAATCGACCGCCGCGCCGGTATGGACCTGCGCCAGCTGCGGGCCCGCTTTCCCGATCTCACGTTACTGGGCGGCATCAGCTCCCACTCGCTGCACGTGGGCACCCGCGAGGAGGTCGTTGTGGAGAGCCGCTCCGCCGTCGAGGCCGCCAAGGAGCTGGGGCGGATTATCGTCGGCGTCACCAACCTGCCGGTTCCCGGTACACCTGTCAGCAACATTGTCGCCATGCTCGAAACCATCGAACAGCACAGGTAGCGCTGGGCACGTCAGTCTCTCCCCTCCGCCGCCGCTTGCACCAGCGCGCCGAACTCGCGCAGGCTCCAGCGGGAACGCCCCACACCCCAGGACTCATCATCAGGGGCGGGCACGATATCGGCGAAGAAGTAATCCTCCACGTGCCGCCGACTGCGTCGCAGGATTTCGCCGTCCGCATCGAGGATGTAGCTGTCACCGTAGCCGACACCGTCCGAGTTGATGAAGGCTGCATCCTTGCCGAGGGCGACGTTGTTGCCGCGCACGAAGTGCACGCCGTTCTCCCGGGCTCGGGCGATGTGATCGGCGCGGACCTGCATGAAGTGGCCGATCAGCCCTTCCTTGCGGATGTAGTTGTAGTGCGGGGCGAAGATAATTTTGGCCCCCTTGAGGGCAAGAATGCGCGTCGGCTCGATGTAGCCGCCGTCGGCGCAGATGATGACGCCGAATTTCACGCCGTCGCGTTCGAAGACCGGGAACTCACGGCCCTGCTGGTGGAATTCCATGTACGCGGCGCACTTGCTGTAGAGGCCCAGCAGCTGCCCCTTATGCGCCACCAGACAAGTGTTGTACAGATCCTTGCCCCGCAGCTCATTGAAGCCGACAATCACCGTCGGATCGAAGCGCCCGGTCTGTGCAAGGACCTGCGTTATTTTTTCCGAATCGGCGGCAAAGGCGTGTTTGCGGACTTCCTCCTCGGTGTCCTGGTAGCCCGTCAGGTAACACTCGGGAAAGCTCAGGATCGCGACGCGGTCCTCGTGTGCCTGCCCCAGATTTTGTACCATTTTCGCCAGGTTCTGCTCGAACTCTCCAGGTGTGCTGACAAGCTGACAGTGACCTATACGCATGACACTTCACTTTCGTGGTGTGAACGGATCAGGAGGTTCAAAATGAGGAATGCCAGATTGTTGAGTGTGTCCTTTCCGTCGGGAGGCTATGGCTCGGTCGACGAAAACCGCAAGCAGATGGTCTCGCTGCTGCGGCAGACAGCGGCATACAACCCCGACTTTGTCTGTTTCACCGAAGTCGCCAGAGAACTCGGCGTGCCGGAGCATGATCCGGCGTGGGCCGGCGAGCCGATTCCAGGGGAGACGACGATGGCCGTCGGCGCCGCCGCGAGCGAGGTCGGCACTCACGTCATCGTCGGCATGCAGGAGAGGATCGGCGCTGAATCTGTTTCGACCTGAAGTTTCCGGAAGTTTCCATGGCCCTTGCCCGCAACGGCGCCCGCGTCGCCTTTTTCCCCAGCATGTTCCACGGCGGCAACCGGCATCAGTCGATCGCCCGGGATCACGGCATGTTTCTCGTCGTCAGCCAGTCAACCGAAAGCGTGATCGTTGACATGTGTGGCCGACGCCTCGCGTGGCAGGGCTACGGCGAACCCCTCGTCGCACAGGGCAAGCTCCTACCCTTCGCCATTGCGGATGTCAATCTCGACTGCAAGGCCTATCACCTCGATTTCAACCAGGCGATGCTTGGCGACATTCAAGCAAAGTACGGCGCCGGTGTTCAACTCGAGATCATGCGCCCGGAGGCGACTTTCGTCCTGTCGTCGCTGCTCGAGGATGTCAGCGTCGAACAGATCGAGGCGGAGTTCGGTCTGGAGGATCTGTGGACCTACTATGACCGGGCTCGGGGGGTGGCGGCTGGAGCACGATCTGCGGCGCTCGTGTAAGAGGCGTCGCGGTTGAAGGCCTGGTGGAGGGTACGGGGTGCCTGTTCAGGCCGTCGGGGATCACGGCTGCAACAGCGGGAGGTCGGAAAAGTACAGGCGGAGGTAACCCCGATCGACGGCGGCGAGGCGGTCGGCCTGGACAGCTGCATGTGCCGCGATGAGGAAATCGGGGATCAGGTACTCGCGCGGCCCACCAGCGTCTCGGTAAGAACGGAACGTTCTGCCCGCCTGCCAGGCGGCGGCAGCAGAGACAGGTTCGAAAACGGCCCCCAGCTTCCGGAGGGCCGCCAGCAGTTCGCTTTCAGCACGAAAAGCCGGGGCGACCTCGGCGTAGACGACGTCACAGATAACGAGGGGCCCCTGGCGGCGTGCCTGCATCAACAACTGCAGCCACGAGGATCCTTCGGGCTCGTCGTTGAAGACTGCCAGAAGAACCGACGAGTCTACGGCCGTTCTCACTCAGCCGCAGGCGGGAGATCGACGGGGCCACGGGTCTCGTCGAGCCACCCCTTCGATCCCAGACCGAGTTGACCTTTGGCACACCCAAGGGCCGACTTCATCTCCTCTTCGTCGAATACGAGGACGGCCTTCAGGTAGGGGGCGTTTTCATCGAAGTCGAGAACCTGCCCGGGCTCCAAGCGCAACTTGCGCCGAATCGACGCGGGGATGGTGATCTGCCCCTTGCTCGTAAGGGTTGCTTTCATGGCATGAATGTAAGGATCCCAACGTAAGGAGATCAAGCCCGTCAGCGGCTTTCTCTCGGGGGGCGCCAGTACAAGAACTGGGGTGGCTCTTCCATCAACTCGAAAGAACCTCCGTTGCAGCTTGCCTTCGAGGTGCTCGACCCGACGCGCCAATCGGCTACTCTCCCGGTGATCGTCCGCGCGGCGAACGCGGCCGCACCCCTCTCGAAGAACTCCCGCTGCCAACGTAGAACACACGCGGTTGCAGCTCCAGCTCGTCGCACAACTCCGACACCGCCACCTTGTCCAGCAGATGACGCTTCAGGACCGCGACCTTTTCATCCGCACTGAAATGCCTGCGGCTACGCTGCCCAGCTTGATCGTCGCCCACAATCGCTCCTCTATGAGCGTCCCCTCTGCGCCGGATGCCAACTGCGTCGAGAAATACGGCAGGATCTTGGCGCCGACGATCTCCCCGGTGCGATCCAGATGGCCGCCCGCGCAACGATGCCAGCAGGCCCATCGAGGGTCGCGCCTGTCCGCAGGGCAGGTTGACGTCTGCCGTCATGTAGCGCACCGGCGCCGTCTCGCCGCGTAGGTCGGCGGTCACCGAGAATATGGTCTACGTCGCCGTCCAGACGTATAGGAATTCCTTCCTTTAGGCGCCAACAACGGGCGTGACAGCAGTACATTTGGTGCCCGGTGGGTATGTCGAGATCACTCCTCGACGCGCTGCCCGTACTCCGCCAACTTGCGGCTCAACGTGTTGCGGTGAATCCCGAGGATCTCGGCGGCGCGACCGATGTTGCCCTGCACCAGATCCAGTACACCAATGATGTGACGTTCCTCGACTTTGGTGAGAGACACCGCCATCCCCGTTTCGACCGGCATCGCCGGCAGGCGCTCCTGCAATCGCTCCGAGAAGTTTCCGGGTCCAAGTTGACCGTCCCTGGTCAGGGTCACGGCACGTTCGATCTCCTTGGCCAGTTCCCGCACATTTCCCGGCCACGCGTGCGTGCCCAGCATCGGCAAGGTCTCGGGACTCACATCCGGGGTGAGCCTGCCGCGGCGAGCACAGACCTCCTCGAGGAAATGCCGCGCCAGCAGCGGTATGTCTTCGGGGCGTTCCCGCAATGGAGGTAGGCGGACCTCGACGCCAGTAAGCCGGTAGTAGAGATCCTGACGGAAACGCCCGGCCTCGACCTCGACCGTCAGGTCCCGATTCGTGGCGGCAAGCACCCGCACGTCGACCCGGATGGGACGGGTATCGCCGTCGGCCTCCTGCAGCAGACCTTTCTTGCCGGTGGCGCTGTGCAGTCCGGGGTAGTGCGGAATGACGCCGAAGAGTTCACTCTCCAGCAAGGTCTCCTGGATGGCGCCGCAGTGGACCGGGACGAAGCTGGCGTCACGCCGGGGCCCGCCGTAATGCAACGCCCGCGCAACGATTTCCTTGCCCGTGCCCGTTTCGCCGTACAGCAACACCATGATGTCGCTGTCGAGAACGGCCTGCAGCAGCCCGAGGACACGCTCCATCGCCGGTCCACTGCCGACGAGTTCCCGGAACGCCGAGCGATCGGCTGCCTGGACCCGGAGGCGCGTGTTTTCCCGGCGCAGGCGGGCGTTGGCTTCGGTCAGATCCTGTTGCAGGCGGGCGTTTTCGGCACCCAGCCGATAGTGCTCCAGATTGCGTTCCACACTGTGCAGCAGCAGCTGGTCGTCGAAGGGTTTCAACAGATAGTCGTCGACGCCAAGGCGCAGCGCTTCCACCGGTGCCCGCGGGTCGGCGGCGTACCCGGTAATGATGATGGTCCGCACGCCCGGGTGAATTTCCTTGATGCTACGCAGGGCGGCGATGCCATCGACTTCGGGCATGCGGATGTCGCAGACGACAACTTCGAAACAGCCCTCGCGACAGAGCCGGATGGCCTCCGCCCCACCAGAGGCGGTCGTGACGGCATAACCGCTGTCCTGCAGACAGAGTCTCAGCGTCTCCAGTACCGTGACGTCGTCGTCCACCAGCAGGATGGCTCCCGCATGCTGCGCTGTCACGCTGTCATCGGCGTCATCGGCGTCCATCGTTCACCGTTCCGGATGTCCTTCTCAGGCGGCAAGGTAGACTCGCGGCAACGGCGGGAGCAACCGGTGCACGCAGCTCAGGGCAGCACCGCCCACGCCGGTGGCGTCGCCGAAATGCCCAGCAGGGGCATGGCGAACAGCACCATGACCAGCGACAGCACGGCGACGGAGATGAAGTTCATGCGCAGGCCGGCGCGCGACATCTGCGGGATCGACACCAGGCCGCTGCCGAAGATCACCGCATTCGGACCCGTGCCGGAGGGCAGCATGAAGGCGCAGGAGCAGGCGAAAGTCGCCGGGATCATCAGCAGGTAGGGGTGGGTGTGGCCCGCTGCGGCCATCGTCGCCAGCACCGGCAGAAAGATGCTGGCCGTCGCCGTATTGGAGTTGATCTCGGTGATGAACGTCATGAACAGCACCACGAGCAGCACGATCACCGGCAGCGGCAGTGCCCCGATGGGTGCCAGGGCCTCACCCAGCCAGGTCGCCAGTCCCGTCGTGGCAAAACCTTTGGCGATGGCATAGCCGCCACCAACGATCATCGCCACACCCCACGGTACGGTCTGCGCCTGCTCCCAGTTGAGCAGGCGCGTGCCCGGGCCTGTTGAATTGCCCGATGGCAGAATGAAGAGCGCCAGCGCTGCCAACATGGCGACCGTCGTGTCATGCACCAGGTGCTCGATTCCCAGAGAACTCGCCCAGACGTCGCGGAAGATCCAACCCAGGCCCGTGCAGATGAACACGATGAGCACCCGCTTTTCCCCGGGCTGCATGCGCCCGAGGGCGGCCAGTTCGTTGTCGATCACCTCAGCGCTGCCGGTAAAACTGCCGGTGACACCGTAGGAGCGCGTCAGGAAAAGCCAGGTAGCAGGCAGCATGACCAGAACGAAGGGTACGCCGATCTCCATCCAGTCGATGAAGGTGATCGCCGGTGCCTGGGGGTACAGGGTCTGCACCATACCGACAAAGACCATATTCGGTGGCGTACCCACCAACGACCCGGTGCCGCCGATGCTGGCGCTGTAGGCGATGGCCAGCATCAGCACCAGGCCAAAACGACCCCCCTTGCCATCATCACGGGCGGCGACGGCCATGCCGATGGGCAGCATCAGCAGGGTCACCGCCACGTTGGCGATCCACATGGACAGCATCGCCGTGGCGATCATGAAGGACAACACAATGCGCCGCCGACTGGTGCCGATGCGATCAATCAACGTCAGCGCGATGCGCCGGTGCAGTTGGTGCACTTCAAAGGCGCGGGCGATGAAGAACCCCGCCAGGAACATGAGCACGTAATTGTGCCCGTAGTTGGCTGCCGTGGCCTTGGCGTCGAGGATGCCCAGCAACGGAAACAGCGCCACCGGCACAAAGGCCGTCGCCGCAATCGGCAGGGCCTCCGTCATCCACCAGACCGCCATCAGCACCGTCACTGCCGCAGCGCGTTGCGCCATCGGCCCCATACCCTCTGGTGCCGGCAGCAACAGGATCAGGCCGAAGGCCAGTGCCCCGCCAAGCAGGCCGCCTGTCTGTCGCGTCATCAACCCAACCTTCCCGGCACGGCGACACCCCAGATGGCGACCACCGGACACAGAATCCAGAGGAGTCGGGTCATTACGGCGTCACCTTCTGCGTGAAAGCCAGCATCGGACGGTGGCCGCTGATATCCTGGGGCACGACGAAGGGTGGAAATGTTGTCGGGCCGCCAACGACGACGGCCTTGCCCACCAGCGCCCGACCCAGGCGGATCTCGAAACGATCCGGTTTTGGGATCGCCCAACCTGCAACCGGTACATCACCCTGCGTGTCGCGCACGGCAAAGGGAAACTGGTCGGGGATCATGCTTTCGAAGTGCAGGCGTTCATCCACGTTGTCGAAGTGCAGTTCGATCTTCTGCGCCGATTTTCGCACGGCGGCGACGCAATCCGGATGCCGGAACTTCACATCCCGGCCGTAGACCCCGCCCAGAGCAACGGAGGCGGCGCGCTGGCCGATGGCGATGTTGCCGAGGGAGTTGGTGTGGATGCCATCCGACAGACCCAGATCCAGCGTCGACAGCAGAAAGACATTGCCCATGCTGTGTGCCAGTTGGCGCTGCAGTTGGCGCATGTTCTCCCAGCCCGCATCGCTCGGCGCATTGGGCTCTCCCACCCAGCGGTTCAGTTGCGTCGTGATCACGGGGAGTTGCGGTGATCCAAGGGTCTTGCGCAGATCTGCGACAAAGCGTTTGAAGTTGCGCCCGTAGACCTTGAGCATCTCCGCCGAGGCGTCGGATTCGCCCTGGTACCAGACCACACCACGCACGGCGCCACCCGCATCGTGGACGTAGCGCAGCATGTTGTCGAACAGAACACCATCGACGCCGCGCGTCCACGCCGACATCGGCGAGCCGCCGAGCGACGCCGGGATCAGCCCTACGGGTACACCCAGCTCGGCGCGCAGCGTCTTGCCGAAAATCAGCCATGGGCTGTGCGACGGATTGGAGCCCAGGCGGTTGGGCAGATAACACGTGTCAGTCGAGTCTCCCAGTGGGTGGGTCGCCAGCGCCCACTGTCCACGGGCATGAAACATGTGCACACCAAGCTCGGGCGCATCCGGTGCCGGTGACTTGCCGTGGCCCTCACTGTTGCTCTGTCCCGTGATCAACCAGACGTCGCCGACGCCGATGTGATGCACCATGTCGCCACGCTGACCCCACTCCACCGGCCCATCATCCAACTGCAGCGCCGTCTCGATCCGGTACAGGCCACCGGCGGGCACATCCGACAACTGCACCTGCCAGCGGCCTGTGCGCGTCGTCGTAGCGCGCACCCAGTTCAGCGACCGCAGCACGGGCTCGCCGTCGCTCTC
>JAQCJA010000102.1 GCA_027593305.1 bacterium | reverse complement strand
TGGATGCCCTCGTCGCCGGAGAGCAGGTAGGGCATGTCGCGCACCATTTTGAAGCCGCAATACTGGGGCGGGTTGTGCGATGCCGTCACCATGATCCCGGGCAGGCCGAGCGTGGCACAGGCGTAGTAGTACTGGTCGGTGCTGACCATACCGAGATCGACAACATCCGCCCGCTGCATACGCAGTCCGTCCATGAGGGCGGCGGCAACGGCAGGGCTCGACAGGCGCATGTCACGGCCGACGACGACCTGCTCCGGCTGCAGAAAACTGGCGAAGGCGCGGCCCACGGCGCGGCCCGTGTCCTCATCGAGTTGACCGGGATAGACGCCGCGAATGTCGTAGGCCTTGAAGATTGTCGGATCGACGTGCATGGTGACCATCAACTTTCATGAAAACGGCGACGGCCCGGAACCCGGCGCATACGCCGGGCCCCGGGCCGTCCCTATACGGAGGATCTTCTTACTGGAAGGAGCGCAATGTCACGTCGACTGTGCGCACGCCTTCCCTGGGCTGGTGATGCTGGACGAGTATGGGCGTCTGATAGGTACCGGAGACGATGCGATTGGGACCCGACTCCGCACTGGACGAGACGAGCAGACTGACGGAACGCTTGAGATTGAGGATGCGGTAGGCCGGCGTGGACAGGACCGACATGAAGCGATCCACAATGGAGCGGCCAAAAGGCAGATGCTCCATGAACTCGTTGTACAGATGGATCAGGTCATACGTCGCATAGTCCCGGGTCTTGCCGGGAATGGTCTCCGGGTGCCGCGCCAGATTGCGGCCGCGGGCCACCATGTAGGCCAGCGGGTCACGCAAGGCTTCGGGCAGGTCATCACGGATCAGCAGGGTCTCGTACTCATTCACCGTGAGTCCTGCGTCGGTCTCCTCGGGGGCCAGACGCATCTCAATTCGTCCCTTGTCGATACCAAAGCGATCGAGCCAGGCCTCGAATTGCTCAAACAAACCGTAACGGGGATCCTTGAGATTGTGCGAATCGATGGCATGCTCGGATGACACGGGGATCTGCAGGCGTTGACGATGCACAATCGCTTCTGCCTGGTAGCCCAGCACCGTCGTGCGCCGTTGCCGGTGGATGTCCTTGTAGACACCATCAAGTTCGATAAAATACACCGGCTCTTCCGGGCGATTGACATAGGTGACGCAGTTCTTCAATCCGGCTCCCATGAACGTCAGGTGCGAATCTGCGTTGACCGGCTCGACCTCTTTCTGCTGCTCGCTCAGTTCATCGCGCAGATGCATGAGGTCGTGCTGATATCCGGCGTCCTGCGGGAAGAGACACTGGAAGAAGCGGAAGAAGGGATCCAGTTGCTTGCGACTGTGACCCAGTCGGGCACTGGCGCCCTGTTCGAGGTAACCGGCCGTGGTGTGATGCGAACAGTAGAGCACACGGCGAAACTCAGACAGAGCGTCACCCACTTCGGCGCGGACCCGGGGTGCCATGTCGATAATCTGGAACCTGGACGTGGGAACGATGTCGAGATTAAGCTCGAGGGGCTCGGCCATATGAATTCTGTAACAACACCCCGCTGGTGTGAGGGACCGTGTGCGGCCGACTTGCGCAGGCTTGCCACCGTTCTGAGTCCAGACTGAAGTCCGGACTAAGTATAACCTTGCCCTCGAAAGAGGCGCAAACCAACCGCGCAAGGAAGGGGTGCTCTCGTGAAGCGACTGCTCATCATGCGCCACGCCAAATCAGACTGGGCATCCGGATCGGCGCAGGACTTCGATCGACCACTGAACGCCCGGGGTCAGAAAGACGTGCCGCTGCTGGCCCGGTTCCTGGCTGGCGCTGCACCGCCCGACCTGGTGCTGGCGTCGGCGGCTCGTCGCGCCCAGGAGACGGCAATCCGCTTGCTGGAAGGCCTCGCGCCGACGCCGGAGCTCGTGCTCGATGGACGTCTCTATCTGGCCACGCCCGATACGCTGGCAACGGTGCTGGCTGCCAGTGCCGGTGCTGCCAGCACGATTGTGGTCATCGCCCACAATCCCGGGGTCGAGGAATGGGCCTCGCATCTGAGCGGTGCCACCATTCACCTGCCACCGGGCGCCATCGCCTGCCTTGAAAGTGACGCGCAAAGCTGGCACGAGGCGGGGCGCACGAAAAGCCCGTTGCGCTGGCTGATGACGCCCAAACTGCTGAAGAGAGGCAGTTGCCCCACCTGAGCCGGTGTCAGCGCCCCGGTCTGCAGCCTATCTCTTGAAGTCCTCGATGATCCGGCGCAGCGCCTCGTCGAGATCGACCTTGGGATCGTAACCCACCAGATCCCGGATCTTCTGCAGATCCGGCGCCCGGTAGACGAGGTCTTCATAGAGCCCGTTGCGGCTCAGGGTCTGACTGAAAGGAATGAAGGCGATCTCCGAATCAGAGCCTGTCATCGCCTTGATTTTGTGGGCCAGGTCCTTAATGCTGCTCTCGAAATTGGAGCCGAGATTGAAGACGTCCCCAAAAGCCCGGTCGCTGGAGGCCAGCGCGATCAGCCCATCCACGGCATCGTCGATGTAGGTGAAGCAGCGCCGTTGTTCGCCATCATCGTAGACCGTAATGTCGTCGCCGAGCATCGCCTGTTTGATGAAGCGCGGCACGACCATGCCATAGCGCCCGGTCTGTCGAGGACCGATCACGTTGAAGGGCCGCACGATGACGGTGGGCAGCCTCTTTTCCCGCCAGTACGCCAGAGCCAGCAATTCATCAACGGCCTTTGTCGTGGAATAGCTCCACCGCACGACCGTCGTTGGACCCAGCAGTCTGTCGCTGTCCTCACGGAACGGCACATTGCCATTCTTCTTGCCGTAAATCTCGGATGTTGATGCCAGCACGACGCGTTTCTTCTGCTCATTCGCCAGTTCGAGAATGATCTCGGTACCACGAATGTTCGTCGTCAGCGTCTTCAGCGGGTTTTCCAGGACGTACTCCACACCCACGGCAGCGGCCAGGTGATAGATCAGGTCGCATTCCGAGATCAGTCCTCGCATGACCTCAACATTGAGAATATCGTCGACCAGGCAACTGCATCTGGGGTGTTCGACGAGGTGCTGAATGTTCTCCATGGCACTCGTCGACAGATTGTCGATGATCGCCACGTCATCACCCAGACTCAGGTGGCGTGTCGCCAGGTGGGATCCGATGAATCCGGCACCCCCTGTGATCAGGACCTTCATTCGCGTTCCAACGTTTGAGATTCGTTGTGGGTCGAAGCACGTCCCGACCCGGCGTTGACCAGGTAATCCCGGCTCAATTGCGTAATCT
Organism: bacterium; assembly: GCA_027593305.1. Classification (GTDB taxonomy): domain Bacteria; phylum Latescibacterota; class UBA2968; order UBA8231; family UBA8231; genus UBA8231. The sequence goes on along the minus strand of JAQCJA010000102.1, from coordinate 8,512 downwards.
GCACATCTTCCCAGCCCGCATCCGCCAGCAGTTGTTCCACCTGGGACCGGTCGTAGAAATACACCGGGCATCCCCGCAGACGCAGACGCAACCAACGTGTCGGTGTGCGGACACGCCAGCGGATCGGAAAACTGAACATGCCACGCCCCGCCGTTACCTCGCGCAGGCGCGCGAGCATGCGGGCAGGGTCGGCGATGTAATCAAAGAAACCGATGCCGAGGGTGATGTCGAAGTCATGGGGCGCACACCACGTAAAAACGTCGGCAACGGCAAAGTCGCAGCTGTCATCGACGCCAGCCTGCGAGGCTGCCTGACGTGACATGGCCACCATGGCCTCGGCCAGATCGATGCCTGTCACCTGTGCACCACGGTGGGCCAGTTCGACACAGTAGCGACCTGAACCACATCCCGCATCAAGAATCCTGCGGTCCGTCACCTCGGCGCACCAATCCAGGATCAACTCGAAACGCTGTTTGATCACACCGCGAAACAGAGCGTCGATGCATCGTTGCATCAGCCCCTTGTCGGTGCGATAGATCGCGTCGAAGCGTGCCGCTTCCGCGTCGAAGTGTCGACCGACCGCTTCGGCGATGGCAGGTGATGTCACTCAGAGAACCTTCCCGTGTTGCCGACGGCTCTCCGGCCATCACACACGTATTTCGCAAGAACGTCACAAGCGGGCGCAAAATCGAACTCTGCCAACAACTTACGCACACGCGCCTGGGTCGTCGACAGGTTGTGATAATGCGTCAAGGCGACCCGCCGTGGCAACGACAGTCGGGGATGATCCGGGTCCAGCTCCCAGGGATGCAGATAGAACACAACTGGTTCTCCCTCGGCCTGCACCCGCCTCAGGCCAAAGCGGGTAAGAGTATACGGTAAGAGGCGGAAATAGGCACCCCCGGCGACGGGGACGTTACGTCCAGCAACCCGCCAGGTCGATGGCGGCAACTCCAGCAATCCTGGTTGGACCTCGTGTGCAAAGCGCGGCGCGTCGGCAATCCCGTAGCGATAGTTGTGCACGGGGAAGACACTCGAATCGTACGTGATGCCGCATTCCTGCAACACATCGAAGGCCCAGGGAGAGGCGCGCGTGATGGAGAAATACGGCGCCCGATGGCCACGCACGGGTGTATTGACGAGGCGGCTGAGGACCTCGAGTGATCGCCGCAGATCCGCGCGGAATCCTTCGGCCCCCAGTTTGTAGACAAACTCGTGACCGTAGCCATGTGTGCCGATTTCGTGGCCGCGGTGAGCGATTTCGCGGACCAGATCGGGCGCCCTCTCGGCGGCGGCACCAAGAACGAAGAACGTCGCCCGCGCCTGGGCCTCGTCGAGCAGGTCGAGGAGTCGGCAGGTGCCGATTTCGATCCGTGACTCCAACCGATCCCAGTCGGCCGGGTCGAGCTCGATCCCATGATACCAGTCCTCGAAATCGATGGTGAAGACATCCTGCAGCCGGGACGTGGTCATGATGCGCCGCCCGCCACCTGACGCAACATGGCCAGCAGGTGGCCCTGTTGCACGTGTTGCGCAAAACGTTCCTTGACGCGCTGTCGGCCAACCGCACCCAGACGCTGGCGCAGATCCGCGTCTTCGATCAGCTGCTGCAGCGCCGCTGACCAGCCCTGATCGCCGTCCACCAGGTAACCACTGTGACCATCGGCGACAATGTCCGCGTTGATGCCCACAGGGTCGGTGACGACGGGCAGGCCGGCGGCCATGTACTGCAACAGCTTGAAGCCGCCCTTGCCACGGGTCCACGGATCGTCCGGGATGGGCATGATACCGATATCGCATCCGGCCAGATCGGCCGCTTCCCGTTCCAGAACCCAGGGGCGGCACTCGACGTCGACGCCGACAGCGGACCATTCTGCGCCGATGACGAGCAGGCGCAGAGAGGGAAACCGCGCCGCCAGACTCTGCAGAGGACGACGGATGCGATCCAGATAGGCGACGGTGGAGCCACTGCCGATCCACCCGAGAACGACCTTGTCTCTGGCAACCGCAGGGCGCGCCGCCATCGTGTCATAGGGGGACGTATCGATGGGGCCGGTAATCGTCAGGACCGGACAGAAACGACGGGCGAATTGGCCCGTGTACTGGTTTTCGACAACGGCGTGGCGGGACAGCGACAGCATCGCCGGCAGGCCGCGGGCGTTGCGCGCCTCCTTCCAGCGGGCCAACCAGTGACCGGTGCGGATCTCGGTGGTGAAGATGGCGTCATCGAAGTCGTAGACCACCGGTGTCGCCGACCGTCGCAACCACCAGCGGATCGGCGGCGGGAAGATGACCTTCTGGATGAACAGCACATCGAACCGGGCCGCCCAGCGTATGACCCGGACGCCGCAGGACCACGTGCGCCACGCTGCCCCCAGATAGTAGAGGCCTTTGCGCACAGGCTGCCGGGAAGCAATCACCTGCGATCCGGCGATGACCCGATCGGGCAGAACCGTGAGCACAGTACAGTCGACACCCTGGGCACGAAGGAAGGGCAGATAGTTGAACACGCGCGTGCGGCTGCTGGCGGCGCGTGGGCCGTACTGGGTGACGAAAAGTACCTGCACCGAGGGCCGACGCCGGACGTTGGGTCGCCGGGGCTAGCCGGCGACGACCGACTGGCGGCTGGCTCCCTCAGCGAAGGTGCACACAGCATCGATCACCCGGGCCTGCTCGCCGTCGGTGAGCTCCGGGTAGAGCGGAATCGACAGAATGCGTTGCCACTCGCGTTCGGCTACGGGCAGGTGCGTCGTGTACGGGCGGAAAATGCGAAACAGATGGTTGGGGTAGAAGTGCACGTTCGTGTCGATGCCGCAGGCATCCAGATGCGTGTAGAGACCTTCGCGATCGTCCAGACGGACAACGGCATTGTAGCAGGAGCTGCTGGCATACTCGCGGGCAGCCAGCATGTCGATCCCCTCAATGCAGGCAAAGGCCTCACGGTACTTCAACATCAGCTCTCGCCGGCGTTCATTGCAGGCTTCCAGACGATCCATCTGTGCCAGGCCAAGAGCCGCTGCCAGATCGTTCATCTCATATTTCCAGCCGATTTCCTGCACATCATACATCCAGCCACGCTGCACCTGATCGACCTTGAAACGCTCCCAGGTGGGGGATGTGATGCCGCACCATCGCAGTTGGCGCACGCGCGCGGCGATGCTCTCGTCGTCCGTGACCAGCATGCCACCGTCGCCGGTCGTCATGTTTTTTGTCGCTTGAAAACTGAAGCAGCCCATGGTGCCCATGGAGCCGAGTTTCTGCTCACGATAGCTGCCGCCGCAGCCGTGGGCGGCATCCTCAACCACGGACAACCCATGATCGGCGGCCAGTTTGAGAATCGGCTCCATGTCGCAGGCCTGGCCGCCGTAGTGGGTGATGACCACGGCCCGTGTGGTGGGGGTGATCTTCCGGGCCATGTCCTGGACACTGATGTTGAGTGTGTCCGACTCGATGTCGCAGAACACCGGGCGGCCACCGGCGAGCAGAATGGCCTCGGTGGAGGACACGAAGGTCATGGTGCTGGTCAGCACCTCCTGCCCCTCCACTTCAGCGCACAGCAGCCCCAGATGCAATGCCGCCGTAGCGGAGTTCACGGCTACGGCGTGGCGTGTGCCGACGTATTCGGCGAAACGTTCCTCGAAGGCGATTGTCTGTGGTCCGCGCCCAAGCCAACGGCTGTCGATGGTGTCGCACAAAGCCTTCTTTTCGGCCTCGCCCAACGTGGGACGCAACAATCGGATTCGATCTGCCACAGATGCCTCGAATTTGTCTAGAGGGATATCAACTTCGGTGGCCCAATCACGCGTCACCGTCTTGGGTCACCGTCACGCGGCGCCCAGTAACCACGGTCGCTGATGGTACGCCAGAAAATGACCCGGTACGCGGCGAGGCGGCTGACCGCTTCGTTGCGCATGGCGGGCCGGGCCAACCAGAGCACCGACCAGAGCGCCGTACGCAGGACCATCTCGACCGTCGTCAGCATTCGCAGAATATGCAACTGAAGGCGACCGAAGTGCTTTTGGAATAGGTAGTAAAGGCTCTGCTGACTGATGATCAGCATGTCACCCAGACGCTGGCGGATGCTCTGGCCCTCCAGATGCACCACCTCGCTGCCGGGTACATAATCGATCCGCCAACCGGCAGCCCGCAGGCGCATACACCACTCAAGGTCCTCGAAACACATAAAAATGCCATCGTCCATACCCCCCGCAGCCTCCAGCGCCTGGCGCCGAACCAGCAGACATGCACCGGTCACCCAACCAACTTCGCGCGTCTCGCGATGCTGCCAGAGGCCGAATCTAAAAAAGGGGAACACTCTGTGCAATAACAACTTATGGAAGATCTCCGGAATCAGACCCGGGGCCCGGCCGCAGGACATCTCCAGTTTGCCCTCGGCATTCACGAGACGGGGACCTGCGGCTCCCACGCCGTCATGCTGCTGCATATGATCCAACAGATGCCCCAGGGCCCCCACGGTTACCCGCGTGTCAGAATTCAGCAACAGCAGGTAGGCCCCCCGGGCGCGGCTGAGGGCCAGATTGTTGCCTGCGGCAAACCCCAGATTGTGTGCACTGCGGATCAGTTCCACCCCGGGAAACTCCTGCTGCACCATGTCGGCACTGCCGTCTGCGGAGTCGTTGTCGACAACAATCACCTGCCAGCCCCGTGAACGCGGATCGGCAGCCAGTGCGGCCAGACAGTCGCGGGTCAGCGCCAGCGTATTCCAACTGAGAATGCAGATGGACATTTCGGGCACAGGTCCATCCTTCACTTCAACCCTCCCGCCCGAAGCAGTCCGACAACGACCTGCCGTACCGACTCGTCCTGCAGTCGCAGCATGCCGTTACACGCCAGCCAGGCACCGCCACCGGCGACAAAACGCATTCCCCAGCGGCGCCAGCCTGCCTGCAATGCCACCGCGGCGAACACCAGAAAGAACGGTTCCAGGGGCAGACGAAATCGCGTGGAACCGTAGAGTACCAGGCAGAAAACTGTGATCGACAGAGCCGAGACAGCACTCAGATGGCGGAACCCCGGGTGTGCACCGACCTGCCACAGCCCCGCCAGCAGGAAAGGCATGACGACGACGAAAGCCACGTTGTACTCGGGCCGGAAAACGTAGAAGAACCGCAGCAACCGTTCGCCCCCCAGGAGAAACCAGTCACCGGGGTGGCCGGCGATCCACTGCAGTCCTTCGTTCATCCAGCGCTGGTCCCGTTCGATCTCATCCGGGCAGTCAGCAAAGGTCTGTGCGTCGATGCGCCACCCCTGGGGCATGCGCCAGTCCGGTGCCTCGGCATTGCTGCGTGCCACGATGAAGCCACCATGGGTGGAAACCGGGACAAAGGCGTTGAAGACACGCGCATTGCGCGCCGTCCAGGGGAGCATCGCCACGATGACCCCGGCGCTCAACGAGCCGAGGAAGGGCAGCCATCGCCGCCAGGCCCGCCAACCCCGCAGATCTTCCCAGGCGGCGACGGCAATGATCGCCGGTACTGCCAGCAGGCCGACGGGGCGGGTCAACGTTGCCAGGCCGAGCAGCAACCCGGCCACCATTGGCCAGCGCCATGAGGATCGGTGGCGCGACTCGATGGCCAGGGCAACACCGGCCACGAGCAGCGTTGTGAACAACACCTCCGTCATGACTTCATTGGCACTGGTGATCAGCGGCTCGTACAGCGCCGCAAGCCAACCGGCGATGGCTGCCGCCTCGGCACGCAGACGCCACGTCAGCAGATAGACGAGGGCCACGGTGGCCGCCCCCAGCGCAGCCTGCACGAGGCGCACGGCCATGTGACTGTCATCGATGGACGCGTAGATCACCACCAGAAAAACCGGGTACAGTGGGGCTCGCCAGGCGCGCAGTTCGTGGCCGAACCAGTTGCTGCTGGCAACGAATCCTTCCCCGGCCAACAGATTGTGGGCAATCTCGTCGTAGTCGGGTGTGTCCTGAGGTGGCACCTCGACGCCAGCCAGCACGCAGACAAGACGCGCCACGAGGGCCACACCGACCAGCCAGGGCAACTGCCGGTGGGGCCGACGCACCTAGCCGATGACCTCGTCAAAACAGGCGGTCAGCTGACGTGTCAACTCACGCCGATGGAAGGGTTCCAGGGATGCCTTCACCCGGGGCAATCGGTCCTGCTCATGCTGATCCCACAGATCGCGGAGGGCCTCGTCAATGGCGTCGATGTCATCGGGGGCCACACAGATCCCGGCTTCGAGCCTGGTCACCAGATTCTCAATCTCGCCGGGGCCGCACAGGGCCAGCACCGGCTTTCCCGCAGCCAGATATTCAAACAGCTTTCCGGGGGCGTTGGAAGCCGGCCAGGGGCGCCGGTGATCGACGACCAGCAGGACATCGGCGCGCCGCTGGAAACCCAGAGCGGTAGCCCGATCCACGGCTCCGACAACGCGGGCAATTCCTTTGGCTGCCGCCTGTTCTTCGGGAGACAGTTCACCGACCAGGGTCAGTTGCAGTCGTTCCGCCCACACCAGTTCCAGGCCGACGAGACGACGCAGCGCCGACAGCAGCGGCAGCGGCGTTCGTTGCGGGTGACTGTAAGCGAAGCTGCCGGTGTGTACCAGCCGCAGCGGGCCCCCCGGCGCCGGCAGCTCGTCGGCCAGTGCCTCGGCTTCCTGCGGGCCGGTGCGGGTCCGGTCATCAATGACGAGCCCCTCCGGCAAAGGCGTGCCATCGGCGGGGTCGAAGCCGTTTGTCACAATGCGAATCTTGTGAGCCTGCTGCGGGTATCGAAGCCGCAGGTCGTCGGCACTGATCTGCGTCGCCGTGACGATCCGGTCTGCCTCGGCCAGCACGGACGCCTCCAGGCGCCGTTCGAACTCGCGTCGATAGGGCATTCGCAACAGGGCCGGATCGAGAGGGTCGTAGAGCCAGGCATCGCGAAAGTCAGCGACCCAGGGCAATCCTGTCTGCGCCTTGAGGAGGCGACCCAGCAGGTGTGACGATGTCGGCGGCGAAGTCGTGTAGATGAGATCCATCGATTGCCGTCGCAGGGCTCTGAGTCCGGACCAGGCCGCCCCGGGCAACCAGGTGATCTGCCCGTCGGGCACTAAAAGGATCTGACGCAGGGCCTGCAACCAGCCGGCGCTGAGCCCGGGGGTACGTGTGCGCGAAGCAGCCTGCGGATTGGCCCGGGCCGCCGGATTTCGCCAGCGTCGGTAGAGGCCCAGCGGCTCCCAGGCGCGCAGGACGCCATCCCCGGGTTCGCCACCGAAGGCTGCGGTACTGAGGACCCGCGCCGAGTAGCCGAAATCTGGCAGGTAGCGGACGAATTTCGCGGAGCGCTCCACTCCTGCCGACCGCATCGGCGGGAAGTGGTAGGCGACGAACAGAACGGAGCGCTCGGGGGCGACAGGCGACTGGGTCATGACTGGTGACCCAAACTACGGAGCCGGCGGCTAGTTCTCAACAGCTTGTAGCCCTCACCCCGGGTTTCGCCTATATTGTAGGAACTTCAGCCTGAAACCGAACCATACCGATTGTTGCCATGAGCCTGCTCGATATACTTTCCGCCAAATCCATCCTTGTTGGCCTCAAGGGACAGTCAAAAGAGGAGATCATCGAAGAACTCGTTGATTCCCTCGAGATTGGCGAGGCCATTGCCGACCGGAACAAGGTGCTGCAGGCCGTGCTCGAGCGTGAGAAGATCATGAGCACCGGCATCGGCGACGGCATCGCCATCCCGCACGGCAAGTCGGACGCTGTCTCCCGATTGTCTGCCGCCCTCGGAATTCACAAACGCGGCGTCGACTTCGAGGCCCTCGATGGCGAACCGGCATTCGTCTTCTTTCTACTCGTGTCGCCGGCCAATGTTTCAGGGCCGCATATCAGGGCACTGGCTCGCATTTCACGGATGCTGAAGAACGACAGCTTCAAGAAGAGGCTGATCGAGGCCGATTCCTCCGATGCCATACTGGGGATCATCGCCGAAGAAGAGCAGAGTCACCCGGCCCACGGCTGACCGGTTCAGGCCGGTTTGCAGTTCCTCAATCCACTGGCGTTGCTGGGCCTGGCGACGGCCCTCATACCGCTGCTGATCCATCTGCTGCACCGCGGCAGTCCGCGCCAAGTCCCCTTCAGCAATCTGGTTTTTCTGCGTCAACTGCACCAGAGCAGCAGGCGCAGTCTGCTTCTGCGCCAATGGCTTGTGCTGTTGTTGCGCATGTTGATCCTCATCTGCCTGGCTCTGGCGTTTGCCCGCCCCGCCCTGCACGAGGGAGGCGGCTTCCTCGGTGGCGCCCAGCCAACGACGGCAGTGGTTCTAGTCGATCACTCCTACAGTACCCGATACACGACCTCCACGGGGCGCGTCTTTGACCACTTGCGCCGCCAGACACAGGATGTGCTGCACCTTTTCGATGGGGGTCGAGACAAGGTCCATCTGCTGGCTTGGCCCCTGCAGGCGGGCGCCACCACAGGTAGCGCGACAACGGCGGAAGTGGCTCGCCAGCAGCTTGACAAACAGGCACCCGGAGACGCGGCAGGCGG
>JAQCJA010000101.1 GCA_027593305.1 bacterium | reverse complement strand
GGCGCATGCCCATGCTGCAGGTGAGTTGATCCGGCTCCTGTCGGGCGGTGCCTGTGATCCTGATGATGGCGAAGGGGTTCTGCAGCACCTGACGGTCTTCGCCGCCGCCGGCTTCCGCGCCCCGCAGACGCGGTCTGCGCCACAGAAAGCGAGTATGGTCAATCCATGAATGGCTGCAAACAAACGCTGCCTCTGATTCTGTCTCTGACCGTGTGGTCCTGTGCCTCGGTACCGGGTTCCAGGACCACACCGATCGTGGCGCCCTCCGCGTGGGTCGTAGCCGCCGACAGCGCCTCGGTGGAAGGTGACTGGCTGCTGGCCTTTGACGATTCTCTGGCCATCGAGCTCGTGCGCGAAGCACTGCGCAACAATCAGTCTGTGCAGATCGCCGCGACGAATGTTGCCGCCGCTCAGGCGCAGGCGACGATCGCCGGTGCCGGCCAATGGCCGCAGGTCGCAGCAACCGGATCAGGCACGCGCGCCAAGCGCAGCAATATCGGTTTCCCCAGCCCCGGGGGGCCGGTTCCGTCCACCACATCGACGGCCTGGACCGGTACCGCTGCCGTCACCTGGGAGCTGGACCTCTGGGGTCGGCTGCGGGCCTCTGAGTCGGCAGCCCTGGGAGATCTGCAGGCGGCACAGGCCGATTGGCGGGGGGCGCAGCTGTCGTTGACAGCCCAGACCCTGCGCGCCTACTTCGCCTGCGTCGAGGCGCGCCGCCAGGTCGGCCTGGCGCAGGCCACCGTCGAGAGCTACGGGATATCAAATCAGCAGGTACAGTCGCGCTACGAGCATGGTCTGCGCCCCACGCTGGACCTGCTGTTGTCACAGGCGAGCCTGTCGAGTGCCGAGTCCAGCCTGCATCAACGACGTCTGCAACTCGATGGCGCAACGCGTCAGCTCGAGATCCTCGTCGGCCGCTATCCCGCAGGCGAGCTCGAATCGGCGGCGCAGCTGCCGGTGCTGCAAGGCTCGATCCCGGCAGGACTTCCGGCAGATCTCATCCGCCGGCGTCCGGACCTGGCAGCTGCCGAGCGGCGTCTGGCCGCCAGTGATGCGCGCGCGCAGGAGGCGCATCGGGCGCTGTATCCCCGGATCAGCCTGACCGCCTCCGGGGGCCGCTCCAGCAGCGCCCTGGCAGATCTGCTCGACGGTGATTTCAGCGTCTGGAGCCTCGTTGGCAACATCTCTCAGCCTCTGTTCCAGGGGGGGCGGCTGCGCGCCGGCGTCGATCTGGCCGAAGCCAGTGCCGATCGGGCCCTGCTCAGCTATGCACAGACAGCGCTGCGGGCCTTCGCCGAAGTCGAAAGCGGACTGGCCGCCGAGGGAATGCTCGCAGATCAGGAGACGGCCCTCACGGCGGCCTCGCGCCAATCGACCGATGCCCGCTTGCTCGCCGAACAGCGCTACGCCAAGGGGCTGACGGATCTGCTGACCCTGCTCACATCACAACGCTCCGCCTTCGACGCCGAGAGTCGACTCATCAGCGTGCAGCGCCAACGCCTCGATACGCGAATCAACCTGCATCTGGCCCTTGGTGGAGCCTTCGCACAGGATGCGACCTCCATAGACGTCACGGGAGACACCCCTTGAGCAAGCAACTGCTGAAATTCCTGCCCCTCATCATCCTCGTCGTCGCCGCCGGCGCCTTCATGGGGCTCGTCGCCACACGCAAGGCCCCGGAGCGCCGCATCCTGCCGGATCGCGGTCCCCTTGTGGAGGCGATCGCTGCCCCCACCCAGAGTCTGCAGGTCATCGTCGAGGGACAGGGCTCGGTGCAGCCAACCGACGAGATCGATCTGGTGCCGCAGGTTTCCGGCATCATCATCTGGACGGCGCCACAGCTGGAGGCAGGGGGCTTCTTTGCCCGTGGGGATGTGCTGCTGCGAATCGACCCACGCGACTACGACCTCGCCGTCACCCGCGCCGAAGCCGCCGTGGCACGCGCCGGCTACCAGCTCGAACTGGCCCAGGAGGAGGCCATCGTCGCCCGGCAGGAATGGGACGTGGTGCGCCAGTACCGGGACCTGGGGTCACCACCATCGGAGCTGGTGCTGCGCCTGCCTCAGGTACGTGCGGCACAAGCGGATCTGCTGGCGGCGGAGGCAGGCCTCGCCGAGGCGCGCCTGCGGCGGGAGCGGACCGAGATCCGCGCTCCCTTCAATGGCCGCGTACGCCAGACGTCGGTTGATGCAGGCCAGTTTGTCATGGCCAATCAACCCGTGTGCCGCATCTACAGCATCGAACGGGCCCAGATCGTCGTTGCCGTAGCCAACGAGGATATGGCCTGGCTGACAATCCCCCGACAATTACCCGACATGCCCACGGCGAGTCTGTCGACAGCACAGAGGGTGGCCCCTGTCACACCCCCGGCGCAGGGCCTGGAAAATCGGCAGGCGGCGGCGCCTCTGACGACGGCACCACGCGCCCGGATCCATACCGACTACGCCGGCCGTACCCACACCTGGGAAGGTTCGGTGTCCCGGGCGGCAGCCGAACTGGATGCCCGCAGCCGCATGCTGCGCCTCGTCATCGAGGTCGACGCACCCTATGCCAATCTGGTGGGCAGCGATACGCCGCTTCTGGTAGGCATGTTTGTCGATGTGGAGATCTTTGGCGCCACCGTCGACGACGTGCGGCTGCTGCCCCGTTCCGCGTTGCGCGAGGGCGACGTTGTCTGGGTCGCCGATGCTGCCGGGACGCTGCGCATGCGACCGGCCCAGGTCATCAGAGTGCGGGACGAGGAGGTCCTTGTGCGACTGGCCATGACGGACAGGGAGCACGTCATCATCTCACAACTCAGCGGGCCGACAGATGGCATGCAAGTCCGTGTGCAAGTCGCGGAGTCACAGCAATGAAGGCACCCGTCACCTGGATGTCGCGCAATCATGTCGCCGCCAACCTGCTCATGGGACTTCTCGTTCTCAGCGGCTTGCTGGCACTGGTGGGCACCAGGAAGGAAACCTTCCCCGAATTCTCCCTGGATGTGATCCAGGTGCAGGTCCCCTATCTCGGCGCCAGTCCCGCCGAGGTCGAGTCGGGTGTTGTCAGTCGCATCGAGGAGCGCCTCATCGGCATCGAGGGCATCGATCGCATCACCTCGACAGCCGCTGAGGGTATGGCCTCCATCCAGCTCGAACTGGAACTGGGTGCCGATGTCGAGCAGGTGCTGGAGGATGTGAAGAACGAGGTCGACCGCATTGAGACGTTGCCGGCAGAGACCGAAGAGCCCGTCATCAGTGAAATGCTGCGGCGCAACCGGGTGATTGATGTTGTGCTCTACGGCGACGTCTCGGAGAAGGCGCTGAAGGTCGCCGCCGAGCGTGTGCGGGACGACCTGCGCGGCCGGCCGGGCATCTCGCAGGTGGAACTGACCGCCGTTCGTCCCGATGAGATCTCCATCGAGGTCTCCGAACACGCCTTGCGCGAACACGGTCTGTCGCTGGCGCAGGTGACCGACGCTGTGCGGCGCACGAGTGCGGACCTGCCGGGAGGCAGTGTCAAGAACGAAGCCGGCGAAGTGCTGATCCGCACACAGGGCCTGAAGTACTCCGGACTCGAGTACGAGGACGTCGTCGTTCTCACGCAGGCCGATGGCAGCCAGCTGCGCCTCGGCGACATCGCTCAGGTCATCGATGGCTTTGAAGACACGGACCTGATCAGCCGTTTTAATGGCAAACCGGCTGCCGTGGTGCAGGTCTACCGGATCGGTGAGCAGAGCGCCCTGCAGGTTGCCGAGACCGTGCATGAATATATCAGCGACACGGAACTGCGGGGCAGCCTGCCCGCAGGCATCGAGATCGGCTACTCGCGCGACGACACGCGCATCCTCAACAGCCGCATCGACCTGCTGCTGCGCAATGCACGACTGGGAATCATCCTCGTGTTCATCTGTCTGAGCCTGTTCCTCGATCTGCGCCTGGCCTTCTGGGTGATGATGGGGATTCCCATCTCCTTCCTCGGCAGTTTCGTCTTGATGCAGCCCTTTGACGCCTCCATCAACATGCTGTCGCTGTTCGCCTTCATCATCGCCCTGGGCATGGTCGTCGACGATGCCATCATCGTCGGCGAGAACATCTACGCGCACCGGGAGAAGGGGAAAACCCTGCACCGCGCCGCCATCGATGGCACGCTCGAGGTGGGCACCCCTGTGATGTTTTCGGTTCTGACAACCGTCGCCGCCTTCACACCACTGTTCTTTGTGGACGGCATGATGGGAAAGTTCATGGGTGTGATTCCCGTGATCGTCATTGCCGTGTTATTGCTGTCCCTCGTGGAATCCCTCTTCATACTGCCGGCGCACCTGTCGTCGCGCGGCAGCCTGGCCGTTATCGGCATCGTTTCCGTGGTAGCCTTTGTCGCCATGTTCTCCTTCGGTGGCTCCGTAAGTCCGTTGCAGGCCATCGTGGCGGCGGCGCTGTTGCTCGCCTTCATCCTCTTCCACAATCATCTCACGGCCTGGTTCTCGAGTCGATTGCGTTTGCTGATCGACAACCAGTACACCAACACGCTGAGAATTGCCCTGGACCATCCCGGCTCGACCGTTGCCGTGGGCATCGCAATCCTGCTGCTGACGATCGGTTGGATCGCGGGAGGGCACACGAAGTTTGTCTTCATGCCGCAGATCGAGTCCGACTACGTGACGATCAGCATCGGCATGCCCGTGGGCACAACAGCGGGCCAGACCGAGGCCGTCGTCCAGCAGGTGGAACGGGCCGCTCTGCAGGTGCGCGACGAGTTCGACGCCGACGGCGGCGCCGACGAACCCTCCCTGTTTCGCAATGTCTTCAGCTTTATCGGGGCCCAGCCCCTGGCGCGGGCCATGCCCATGAGCACAGGAGGCGGCGGCAGCAGTGCCCACCTGGCCGAGATTGGCATCGAGTTGTTGCCCTCGGAGGAACGGGATGTCGGCAGCGACGAAATCGCCCGCCGGGTACGCGAGACGCTTGGTGAGATCGCCGGACCGGAGTCGATCACCTTCACCTCGTCACTGTTTTCGGCTGGCAATGACATAGAAATCCAACTGTCATCGAAGGACTTCGATCAACTGCTGATGGCAGTGGAGCGTCTCAAGGCGGAAATCGGCAACTATCCTGGCACCAGCGACATCCAGGACAGTTTCCAGGAGGGCAAGGTCGAGATGAAGCTGGCTCTCAAGGACCGCGCCCGCACACTGGGACTGACACTGACGGATCTCGGACGCCAGGTGCGACAGGGCTTCTATGGTGATCAGGCGCTGCGTGTGCAGCGGGGTCGCGACGACGTGCGCGTCATGATCCGCTACCCGGAGAGTGAACGGCGGTCCCTGACCGACGTCGAACAGATGCGCATCCGCACACCGGATGGCACGGAAGTCCCCTTCGCGGAAGTGGCAGAGGTCTCCGTCGGCCGCGGGTATGCCAACATCCAGCGTGCCGACGGCCACCGCGTCGTCTCCGTCCATGCCGACATCGACGAAAAGATGGCCAATGCGGACGAGATCAATGGTGATCTGGGGGACCGCTTTCTGCCGACGCTGCAGCAGGACTATCCAGGGCTGTCCTTCAGTTATGAGGGGCAGGAGCGCGAGCGCCAGGATTCCTTTGCCAGTCTCGGGCGCGGCTTCATCGTCGCCCTGTTCATCATCTATGCCTTGCTGGCCATTCCCTTCCGCTCCTACACGCAGCCCCTTGTCGTCATGCTCGCCATCCCCTTCGGCATGGTCGGCGCCGTGTGGGGACACGTCACCATGGGGCTGGATCTGGCCCTGCTGAGCATGTTCGGCATCGTCGCCCTGTCCGGCGTTGTCGTCAACGACTCCCTCGTGCTGCTCAGTTTCTACAATCAGCTGGTCGATGAGGGCATGGATCGGCGCGAAGCCCTCATGGAGGCGGGCCGACAGCGGTTCCGTGCCATCCTGCTGACATCGCTGACGACGTTCTTCGGTCTGCTGCCAATGATCCTGGAGCGCAGCGTGCAGGCACAGTTCCTCATACCCATGGCCGTCAGCCTGGGCTTCGGCATTCTCTTTTCCACGGCGATCATCCTGATCGGCGTGCCGACAACGATGCTGATTCTGGGGAACTTGCGGGAATTTTGCGGATACGGTGATACGGACCCGGACCCGGATACGGACGCCGAAGACACCGACGGGGGCGCCGTGGCATCGACAACCACCAGCCAGCGGTTGGGGTAGTGGCTCTTCAGGACCGGGTCAGGTGCGTCACAACGATCCAGGCATGACGCTGCAGCCAGGGACGACGCAAGGCAGCGCGGTCGATGAACTCCAGGGTGCGCAGGACCGTGGAACCCGGGCCCGGTCGCAGGGGGGCCGCCAGCAGGGTGAACAGTCCGAAGAACGCGAGCTGTGACGAGGTGAAGTTGCCGGTGATCCGCGCCAGGTCCGTCATGGACAAGGGGTGCTCATCGGCAGAGCGCATCGCCGGTGTCAGCCGTCGGTACAGATTGATGAACGGATTGTGCCCGAGAGGCTCGAAAAACACGGCACGGCCCCCAGGACGCAGAATACGAAGGACCTCGGCCACGGCCCGATCCAGATCCAGATGGTGCAGAATGCCGCTGCCGCAGACCAGATCAAAGCTGCCGTCCTCGAAATCGAGAGCCTCGGCGTTCATCTGCCGGAAGTGCAGATTGTCTTGCAACCCGAGGACCCGCGCCTGGGCCTCGGCCTCGCGGATGCCGACCTCGGAAATGTCGATGCCGGTCACTCCGGCGCCGTGCTGGGCCAGCGTGAAAGCGGCGCTGCCGCGTCCGCAACCGTACTCCAGGACGGCACGGCCGCCGGCATCGCGGAGGATCAACGCCTGGTAGTGAGCTTTGGCGGCGGCGACGGTGGCGTAGTACTTGCCCGCCGCCTCTCGGGTGTTGCCGGAGAACGCGTCATCGTGGAAGTCGGCCTCGCGCTGCAGGCGGCCATCCTCCGCCAGTTCTGGGTCGGACACATTCACCGGGACTGCATCACACTTCCGTGCGCGTGTCATCGGCGAAATCGGCGAACTCATCGTGCAGTCGCGACGCGGCGACGGCCTCGTCGAGCACGAGGAGACGGTATTTCAGCCGCAGTGTCTCCCCTGGCGCAACCGTGAGATCCTCGTTCATCAACAACCCGGCGCCAAGCAGGTTCGCCCGCGTGAACCAGGGAACCGGATGCCGCGAATTGGTGGGATGATCAAGCAGGGCCACCATGCCCCCGGCCGCGCCGGCAGCCCCTACCCAGCGGGCCGGCTGCCCCATGATGGCTTCGTGTCCACGGCGGCCTTCACTGCACTGGTGGGTCGCCGGTGCCTCGGTGCTGGCAAAGGGTGGTCCCATACGCAGTTCGAGCCCGCTGTACTGGCTCTTGCGAGATGGCGCCAGAACCAGCGGCCTGCCGGTGGGACAGATGGCGGTTTCGATGCGCCAGCGATAGCCGCCAGCGCAGGGCGCGAAGTCCCATGCGCGTCTTTCGCTGGCCATGGGCTGATCCTTCGCATCCAGCCAGGTGAGACGCTCACGAACACGGGCCATGCCGTCGACGTTGCTGACCTCGTCAAATCCATCGTGGCGCTGTACGCCGTGGGTCCCTTCCACGTGCTCGTATGTATCCGTCTCCGGCCGATACCAGGGCCCGCCCCACAGGTTGGCCTCGTTGGCATGCACCCAGCCATAGTAGAGTCCGGTGTGCCATGTATGATCCGCCGGCCGGTATTCAGTGACGAGTTTGCCGGAGACAGTGTAGATCGGTGCGAAACAGGGCTTGGGTGCGTCGCGGCGCGGCAGTTCTTCGCAGGCCCGGTAGACTGCCAGTGGCTGCTCACCGTTGACGAGATCGAAACCCAGGATCGTCCGTCGTGCCGTCAACTGCATCAGTGGGTCGCTCCGGCGCCGGACGTTTCCTGGACAAACCAGTCGATCGTGCGCCGCAGACCCTCGTCGGGGCCCACCTTCGGCTCCCAGCCCAGCAGCCTACGGGCCTTGGTGATATCCGGGAGCCGCGTCTTCGGATCATCCTGGGGCAATGGCCTGGAAATGATGCGGCTCGAACTGCCCGTGAAGGCGATGATCTTCTCCGCCAGGGCCCGCATGGTCAGTTCCTCCGACGGATTGCCGATGTTGACGGGTGTATTGACGTCCGCCGCCATGAGCCGGCAGACCCCCTCCACCAGATCGCTGACGTAACCGATGCTGCGTGTCTGGCTGCCATCACCGTAGACGGTGACATCCTCCCCGGCCAACGCCTGGGTGATGAAGTTGGGAATGGCGCGACCATCGTTGCGACGCATGCGCGGTCCGTAGGTGTTGAAGATGCGCACGATGCGGGTGTCGATGCCGTGCAGTCGATGGTAGGCCATGGTCATGGATTCGGCGAAACGCTTGGCCTCGTCGTAGACCCCGCGGATCCCGATGGGATTGACGTTGCCCCAGTACTCCTCAGACTGCGGATGGACCTGTGGATCACCGTAGGTCTCCGACGTCGACGCCAGCAGGAACTTGGCCCCTTTGGCCCGGGCCAGTCCCAGGGTTTTGTGCGTGCCCAGGGAACCCACTTTCAGAATACGGATGCCGAATCGTTCAAAATCAGCCGGACTCGCCGGGCTGGCGAAATGCAGAATGAAGTCGAGGTCGCCATCGACGTGCATGTACTCGGTGACATCATATTGCACGAAGCGGAACTTCGGATTGCCCAGGTGGACGGCAATGTTGTCGATTCGGCCGGTGAGCAGGTTGTCCATGACGACGACTTCGTGACCGTCGGCCAGGAACCGTTCGCACAGGTGCGAACCGATGAAGCCGGCACCGCCAGTGAT
Source organism: bacterium (assembly GCA_027593305.1). Classification (GTDB taxonomy): domain Bacteria; phylum Latescibacterota; class UBA2968; order UBA8231; family UBA8231; genus UBA8231. The sequence goes on along the minus strand of JAQCJA010000101.1, from coordinate 3,010 downwards.
CAGAATACGCAAGGTTTGGCCCTTATCTATCGGAGTGAAATGCCGCCGCGCAGAACAGCCACGAGGCGCTCGGCGCTGTGGCCGTCCCACAAATCGGGAATACGGCCCGCGGGAATGCCGTCACGCAACACGCGCTGCGCTTCGGCAACGATGTGGTCTGGATCGATGCCGACCAGCTGATTGGTGCCTTCAGTGATGGTCACGGGTCTTTCCGTGTTCTCCCGCATCGTCAGGCAGGGCACGCCCAGAACGGTGGTCTCCTCCTGGATGCCGCCCGAATCCACCAGGGCCAGTTGCGCCCCCGCCATCAGGCACAACATGTCCACGTAGCCCACGGGATCGACGATACGCAGCCGCGGCGCTTCTGCCAGCCGCTGCAGGAGACCCTCCTGCTGCAGACGCTTGCGCGTGTGCGGGTGCAGTGGAAACAGCATGTCCGTGTCGGCGGCGATGCGCACCAGCGCCGCCACCAGCCCCGCCAGCACATCCCGGTTCTCGAGATTGGAGCGACGGTGGATGGTGACCAGCACGTACGCCTTTTCGCGCAAGCCGTGCCTGCGGATGGCATCGGCTGCCCGTGCTTTGTCACGGAAGTGCAGCAGCGTGTCGATCATCACGTTGCCGACGCGGTGGATACATCGGGCGGGCACGTTTTCCGCGGCCAGATTGTCGTCCGCGTCCGCTGAGTAGGTAAACAGCAGATCGGCGATGGCATCTGTGGCGACGCGGTTGATCTCCTCGGGCATCGTCCGATCCCGCGAGCGCAGACCCGCCTCCACGTGCGCCACGGGGATCCCATGGATCCGGGCGCCGAGGCTGCAGTAGACGGAGGAATCGACGTCGCCGACAACGACAACCAGATCAGGATGCTCCCGGGTCAGAACGCCGTCGAATTTGCCCAGGATGTCGGCCATCTGTGCCGCCTTGCCGGCATCACTGCGAGCGTTGAGAAAGTGATCGGGCGGGCCAAGTTCGAGCTCTTCGAAGAAGATTCCGGACAGTTGGTAGTCGTAGTGCTGGCCCGTATGCACAACAACCGTCTCAAAAGTGTCCGGATGGCGGCGCAGCTGGGCGGCGATCGGGGCAATCTTGGGAAAGTTGGGGCGGGCACCGGCGACGAGGACAATCTTCAAGACGAGGTTCCGATTCGGGGCAAATGGGGGACATGGAAAGGTAGCCGTAGCGGCAGACGTCGGCAAAGATGGGCCGCCGGTCTGTGCGGGCCGATTTGACGGCGGGCGCAACTCACCTATTGTGGACTGCACACAACCCGGAGGAAGCCCAGATGAGCATCTCTTATACCGTGTTCACCAAGCCATGGAAGACCAAATCCCTGCCCGAACTGGCCCGGTTCGTCAGCGCACTGGGCTTTGACGGCGTCGAACTCCCGGTGCGGCCCGGGTTCCAGGTGGAACCGGCGAATATCGCCCGGGATCTGCCCGAGGCTGCCAGGATCTTCGCCGATCACGGCGTCCGTATCGGCACCGTGGCAGGACCCACGGATGAAGCCACCATCGCTGCCTGCGCCGCAGCGGGTGTGCCGATCATCCGCGTGTGTGAGTCCATCGATCTGGACATCGGTTATCTGGCGACGGAGAAGCGGCTGCGGCAGGGATATGACGCGCTGATCCCGATCCTCGAGGCCCACGGTGTCGCCATCGGCGTGCAGAATCACTGCGACTTCTGCGTCAACAATGCCATGGGCCTGCTGCATCTGCTGGAAGGCTACGATCCGAAGCATATCTGTGCGGTGCTGGATCAGGCCCACAATGGCCTCAACGGGGAGCCGCCGGAACTGGCGATCGACATCGTCTGGTCGCATCTGCGGGTGGCAAATTTCAAGAGCGCTTTCTGGGTGCGCAGCAACGGCCCGGATGCACCCGAGGCATCATGGAAGAAACATTGGACCACGGGACGTCACGGGCTGGCCGAATGGCCCCGCACCGTACGGGAACTGAAAAAGCGCGCCTATGCGGGAGACATCTGCCTGACCGCCGAGTACAGCGACGAGGGTCGCGTCGACGCACTGATCGCCGAGGACATCGGCTACATCAAGCAGCTTTTTTCTACCGTGGAGATCTGAGCCGATGTCGCCAGCCGAATACGAGCCTGAATACGAGCCTGAATATGAGATCGTGCACGAAAAGAATGTCGCTGTGCCCATGCGGGATGGCACGATTCTGCGGGCCAATGTCACCCGGCCTGTGGGTGACGGCGCCTATCCGGCTCTGGTGGAACGCACACCGTACAACAAGGAGGGTGGGTCGGAGGTCGCCGTCGGCTCCCCGGAGTTTTTTGCCCGACGTGGATTTGCCGTTGTCATCCAGGACGTGCGCGGCCGGTTTGCCTCAGAGGGTGACTTCTACCCCTTCCGAGACGACGGCGCCGGCGTCCTGCGCGACGGCTACGACACAGTGGAGTGGATGGCCGCCCAGCCCTGGTGCGACGGCAACGTCGGCATGTACGGCGGCTCGTATTCCGGAGCCACACAATATCGGGCCGCCCTCAGCCGACCGCCGCATCTCAAGGCCCTGTTCGTGCGCGAATCCTCCGCCGACTTCTATCGGGAGTGGGTGTATCGCGACGGCGCCCACGAGTTCGGTTTCAGCCTCTACTGGGCCCGCGTCGTCACTGGCACCAACCTGCCACATCTGGTGGCAGCCAGCGACCTGGCTCGCCAACAGGCCTTGTTTGCCACGATTCAGGCCGACATGCCGCAGTGGTACGAACGACTGCCGCTGTATCCGGTGCCCTTTCTCGAAGGCTTGAGCGACTGGCACAATACCTGGCTCGAACACCCGGAAGACGGGCCGTACTGGTGGAATCTGGGCATCGATCGGCAGCACGATCAGATCGATGTGCCCATTTATCATCAGGGCGGCTGGTATGACATTTTTCTGGCGGGAACCCTGAAGAACTACATGGGACTGCGCCGTCGGGCCCGCAGTGAAACATCGCGGCGCGCCCAGAAGCTGATCATCGGTCCCTGGGTGCATGGCTCCGGCAACAT
>JAQCJA010000100.1 GCA_027593305.1 bacterium | reverse complement strand
CCCATGCCTGGCTGCATACATACGTGGCAACGGTGTCAAAAATCTCACCCAGTTCGCTTGCCTTGAGAAACTCGGGTGGAACTTCGGCGGATTCGCTCCTGGCTTCGGCCCCATCAAAGACGAGGGGCTGATCGGTGAAATGCGCCTTGAGTGATTCCACCGAATCTGCGTGGCCGGCATCAACGATGCCCTTGGCGTATTCCCGACTGTGGCTGTGGATGTGCGCGACATGCTTGGCTGCGGAGAACGAGCCCAGCAGAACCACGGTATCTGCATCGGCAGCCGCCCGGCACTGGGTCAGCATATCACGGGCCGTGAGATCGGTGATCTGTCGCAGCGCTCCCTCGTAGTAGACCGTGGTTGCCTCCCGTGAATACTCCTCGGCGTGCTCCTCACCCATCATCGTATTGACGCGCAGCGCCTCGAGCCGCACCATGGCGCCGGCAGCATGATCAAGCACCTTCGCCAGGGGAGCCAACTGGCGGGCATCGGGTAGCAGCTGCCGGTTCGAGTTGTTCACCACATTGAGCAACTGCGTCACCTCGAGCATGAAATTCCGGTCCTTTTGCAGGACCTTTTCCGGGATCGAGAGAAGATTTTTCAAGGGCAAAGACTGGGCTGCCATACGGATGACTCCGTAGGCTTTGAAAGTGTCCGTGCTCTCCTTGGCCAGCGTCCGAGCCAGTGCCCGCACATCCTTCAACGAGGCCGCCGGGTCGATAAACAGACTCCAGACGATCTGATCAAGCTTCTCCACCGTCGCCAGCTGCCGACAGATCTGCTGGACCCTGTCGCTGAACTCAGGAAAGCTGACGTCGACGACATCGACGAAGTCGGTTGGCTCGACTTCGACATGCCCCGCCTTCGACATGTCGAGACGATCTGATTTCTTGCCGTCCTTCCCGGGGCCGGGAGTCCGTGCACCCGCCGCCGTTTCTCCATCCCCTGCTCCGGCTGCGCCGCCGGCCTTGATCACCCTCACGCCACCGCCACCGCCGCTATCAGCTCCACTGCGGCCACCACCACCGCCGGCACTGGGAACAGTGGCAGGGGTGGGCCTGGCTGACAGAGTTGGTCGATTCTTGCCGGCGCTGCGTGCGGTTTCCAGTCGGCGGGCAATGTTCTGCGCTTCTTCCATCGACGGAATGGCGGCCCGCATGGGGTCGAAGACGGCGGTGACCTTCAGGCGCTCATCGCGAGCGGCATCCTCGTCGTCGTCATCGCGATCGTCGCTCTCATCCTCAGACCGTGAGTGAATCAGTACCCGTGATTCCGCCTCGTATATGGCGTGCAGCGCCGTCTTGAACTTCAGCAGAACCACGTCGATTGGCGCATCATCATCGTCGTCGTCATCGACATCATCGTCAACATCATCATCGTCAACATCATCATCGTCGTCATCATCGACATCATCATCGTCATCATCGTCATCGACAACGACAACCGTGGACCTGGCAGCCGCAGCAGGTGCAGTGGGGTCAATGAAGGGGTCCAGCAGGAATTCTCGAACCGCGTCAGCACAGGGAGAATCCCCGATGGCTTTGAGGGCGAGTCGGGCCACCTGTGGAATGCTCGCCTTGCCCTCAACAACAGGCTTGAGCACGCCGGCCAGAGAGATGCTCTCCCCTTTCACAACCTTGGCGACGATGACGAGTGCACAGAGGTCCGCCACGTAGCGTTCAATGAATGCGCCCTGACGAGAGTCCGGAGGCAGACGGGAGGACACGCCCTTGTACAACTTGAGCAGGGCACTCTTGATCTTGCCCTTCGTCAGGCGATCATCGTCCAGGTTGAACAGAAACGTGATGAAATGGAGAACTTTGGCACACTCGTCCTTGAACTCATAGATGTCGAGTTCCGGACGACCAGATCGCAGTTGCAGGATGTATGGGATCTCCGGCACCCTGCGATTGGCAATCATGATGGGGTGGCAGATCTCCTCCCAGACGTCGATTGCATCGTCGGGGTGCATTTCCAGAAGGTTGCACCACTGACGCCATGTGGTCGCTGGAATGCGGCTCTCGTTCTGCAGCCGTGCCAGTCCGTCGCTCAGCGATTTACCCATGGTCTTGGTGGCGGATCCCAACGATCGTGATGTCCATGTGGCTCCAACCAAGCGGCTGGTTGCAGCGGTAACAACCTATAGAACTTAGGCTTAGCCACTGTTACAGAAAAGCGTGGGGAGCCCCTGTATCGACGGTCACAGTCGAAAACATGCAAATCATAACACAATCAGCCAATGATTGTTGTGTTATATCGCAAGGGGGTCGGCACACCGCAGGATCCGCCCTGTCTGCACGTGTGGCAGCGACTGGCGTCCGCCACGAGATGCTGTCGGTCTGCTACGCAGCCCTGATCTCGGGCTGACTCACGTATTCCACATAGATGGTCTCGAGATCAGCCTGTTTGAGTTCATCACGCGTGAAGATCTTGACGAGATTTCCGGCGACCATGATACCCACCCGATCTGCGATCTGCTTGGCGCGGAAGATATCGTGTGTCGTCATCCAGATCGCCTTCTCCTCTTCCCGCAGTTCCTCCAGCAACTTCAGAAACTCGGCACCGGACTTGGGATCGAGACCGGACGTGGGCTCGTCGAGCAGGATGACTTCAGCGTTCTTCATGATGGCAATGGCGATGCCAAGTTTCTGGCGCATGCCCTTGGAAAATCCCTTCACAGGGCGTTCGAACGCATCCCGTTGCAGACCCACCCGGTCCATGACATTCTCATAATCAGCGGCACTGACGTTCTTGCGGCCACCCAGTTTGGTGAAGAATTCGAGATTCTGCCGGGCTGTGAAGTTGCCGTAGAGCATGACGTTCTCCGACACGTAGGCGACGTGCTTTTTCGCTTCGAGGGGATCCTTGGTCACATCGATCCCACAGATCTTGACGGTGCCCGCAGTCGGTTCCGTAAAACCGAGCGACACCATGAGGGTCGTGGTCTTGCCAGCGCCGTTGGCACCCAGCATGGTGAAGATCTCGCCAGGTGGAATCGTCAGGGAGAGATTGTTGACAGCGTGCACATCGCCGTAGTACTTGGACATCTCGATGATCTCGAGCACGGGTGCCTCCAGGGGGTCATGGGGTCTTCTTACGGTAACTGTGCTTGCCTAAGGTGACCCATGTCAAGCGGGATGGGCATCACAACGACCCGGAATCGGGGCCCCCGATTCAGTTGGGGGCAACGGGGGGCCCGGGCGGTTGCGTTTTACCGGCCGCGGTTGTATTGACATGGTCCGCCTGTCCCGGCTTGTTTTCCTGTGCAGTCACACCCATATAACCGGAACTTATTGATTTTGCTGACTTTGGTGCCTGCTACAAGGCGCATCAGCCTGCTCGCGGCGGTGTTGCTCTGCGCTGCCAGCGCGCCATCAGCGGCTCAGTCGGCCATGGGCAGCACGGCGGACAGCCTCGATCTGCAACATTGTCTCGACGCGGCCCTGTCGCGCAATCGCGAGTTGATCCAGGCCCGTGAGCGGATCGAGGAAGTCAACGGCGATCGCATCGTCGTGCACTCAAGACTCATGCCCAATGTGCAGTTGACCGCCTCGTACGACGCCCTGCGCACGGAAAGCCACGGCCAGACGCAGGACAACCTGGCCAGCGAACTGTTGCTGCAGCAGCGGCTTTTCGAGTTCGGACCTGACGCCGCCGCCGAAATCTCTCTGCGCAGTGATCTGCGCAATGCCGTCTTCGACTATCAGGACAAAGTCTACCAGATCACGTCACGCGTCTGGGAAGTCTTCCACATCATTCTGTTGCAGAATGAACAGATCGCCCTGCGACGAGCTTCAAAAGCAGCTTTCGATGAGGTCCTTGCCCGGCAGCAGGCTCGCTATGACAAGCGCCTGGCCTCTGAGGCCGACAAGCTCAGCGCCGAGTTGAACGTTCTCGAAGAAGAGCTGGCTATCAACTCGCTGCTGCGTTCGCAGTTCCGCAACCGGATGGACCTGATGCGGCTCATCGGCCGGCCCATCGGCGTTGAATTGCAGTTGCATGGAGAGCTCGCCGCTTTTGCGGTCGACGAGTCGCAGGCGGTGCGCGTCGCCATCGCCCGCAACGTACAGATCGGGTTGAGTGAGCAGTTGCTCGACGAACAACGCCGCGTCGTGCGCGAGATCGGCTGGGAGTATGCCCCGGACCTGGCTGTCGACGCCAATCTGGAGGACGGCCGCCGCCGAGCCGGCATATCGGTGGATCGCGAAGGCCGTACGTGGGGCGTCAATATGGAAACAGGCCTGGCCCTCAGTGAGCAGGAGCAGCCTGGTGCTTCCGACGAAGCCACCTGGTCGGCAAGGGTGCAGGCGCGGATCCCCATCTTCGAGGGTGGTGCCCGCATCGGCCGCGAGGCCCTTGAACGGGCCCGTTTGCGTCGATTGCAGGAGCAATTGCGGGACCTCCGCGCCGGCGTTGAGCTCGACGTTCGCCAGGCTTATCAATCGATGCTGGAGGAGCAGGAGAAGCTCGGACTTCAGGAACAGCGGGTCGTGATCGCCCGCCGTCGGCTCGAGATCTCTCAGGTCCTGCGCGACGAGGGGCAGGGCAACGAGGCCCAGCTGGAGCAGGTTCGCGATCAGTTCTTTTCTTCTCAGGAGAATCTGTTCAAAAACCAGGAAACCTACATCGGACGCCAGGCCCAGTTGCGCCGACTCATGGGGTATCTGGAATGACGTGCCTGCGAATCGTCAGCGTCCTGATCCTCTGTTCGACGGGGCTCCTCTGGGGGCAGAAGCAAGCGGTCGGCACACGCCACCAACAACTGGACAGACTGCAATTGCAGGAACGCCAGGGGCGTCTGGAGCAGGCTCATGAGAGCCTGGCGACGGCGCTCAATGAGTTGGAGACGACCCAGGGCCTGTACGAGGCAGGCTTCGTCGCCCTGCAGACATTCAACACGACCAGGAACAGTTACGAAGAGGCCCGGCTGCAACTCGAAGAGGCCGAAATCCTGCTGGAGCAGACCACCCTCGACCTGCTGAAGAACGCCACGCGCATCATCGTGCGTGAGGCTCGCAAGTACAAGAGCAAAGACGGCAAGAGCATGGTCGACATCACCCTGACCAACGCATCCGATGTTGGTGATGCCCTCGTGGTTGACCCTTCTCTGACCGAGCTGGATCTGCAGGCGCTGTTACGTGTGGAGAACATCTTTGTCTCTCTGCGCAACGGTCCCGTTGTCGGTGAGCCGTACGAGAGCCGCATTGCCGCTCTCGATGTCGGCGAGAGTCACACCCTCACCTATCGCCTGCTACGGGACGAGGATGACGTTTCGGTGGTCCTCAGTTACCTCGACATCGAGAAGGAGCGGATTCCCGTAATCCTGAGCAAAGGTGGCCAGCAGACACTGCCGAGTATCAATTCGGCACAGTTCTCCCAGACGGGCGAACTGCAGCAGACGGTGCGCTTCGATCTGACGGTGGAGCGCCTGTCCAACGAGGAACACAGCTTCAGCCTCGCCGTGGTTGGCCTGCCCCGACGGATTGACCATTCCTTCGTCGACAACGGCGCCAAGGTCAACCAGGTGAAGTTCGACGAGAACAAATCGAAGGCAACCCTGTCTTTGCAGCTACAGATTCCGGAAAAACTCGACCGCGAGTTCGTCGGTAGCACCAGGACGTTTTTTGCTCTCGTCACCGAGCCTCGTGAATACGCCAGGTTGCACGCCTTACAGTCTGAGTTTGGCGATGCACCTGTCCCGGAGGAACGGGTTGAGGAACTTGTTGCCAACTATGTGAAGCTGGAATTGATCCCCAAGGGCATTGGCAAACTGGAGGTTCTGGTCTCCAATACCTACCGCGAAATCGAGATCGGCGAGGAGCTGCACATACGCGTTGAGTTCCTCAACCGCGGCAGTGTGTCGGTGCAGAACATCAAGGCAGCCCTGGATCTACCCTATCAATGGCACGAAGAGGTCGATCCACCACTGATCAAGCTCCTGGAACCCGAGGCGCGGATCCCGGTGGATATCATTGCCAGGCCGCCCATCGACATCGCCGTAGGGAATTACGAACTGGGGGTTGAAGCGCATGGCCAGGTGGGCAACGAGAACGTTGAATCCCTGGAGAAAAACCTGACAATCCACGTAGGTGCCAGCTCGAACATCGCTGGCAATGTCATCCTGATTGGAATCCTCGTCCTGCTCGTCGTCGGCATCGGTGTCGCCAGCATCCGGATCAGCCGCCGATGAAGACGCCGATCATACGCCGAGTGCCACTGCTCGTCCTCGTCATCCTGCAGCTTGCGATGCAGCTGCTTGCCGTGGATCGGCTCCATGCCCAGCAGAGTCCGGTGGCCAAGGATCTGCGCACGAAGGAACAGCGCCTCTACGATATCCAATTGCGCCAGGCCCAGCTCAACGTCGACAAGCGCGAACTGGACATGGAAACCAAACGCAGTGATTTCGTCGCCATTCAGAATCTGTACGAGCAGAAGATCGAGACGGTCGAACGCCTCAACAAGGCGCGCCGTGATCTGATGCTGGCGGAAGGTCAGTACAACGAAGCAAGGTATCAGCTCGACCGTACGCGTCTTGAATTTCTGCGGGATGCCACGCACATCACGATTCGTCAGGCACGCAAGTACCGGACGCTGGATGGACGGCGCCAGGTCGACATCGTGCTGCAGAACTCTTCGCAGTTGACACAGGCCATGTCACTCAACCCGGACCGCGCCGAAGCGGAGATCCGGCCGCTGCTCGAAGTGCAGAACATGAAGGTGGCGCTGGAGAATTCGGGCGGCACCCTCATCGCCGAGCCGTACGAGCAGGTCGTTGCGGCCCTGGCTCTGGGTGACTCGGTGCAACTGACGTTCCGACTCCTTGACGATTACGATGACGTTGTCGTCGCCATGACCTACGTCGATGAGAGCGAAGAGAATCACTACATCATCCTGCGACGTGAGTCGACTCAGGATGTGCCGACGATCAATTCGGTGCAGTTCTCGCAGGAAGGCGATCTCAACACGCGCGTTCGTTATGACCTCATCCTTGAACGTCTGGCCGAAGATGAAAAGACCTTCCGTCTGGCCCTGATCAACCTGCCGCGCGAGATCACGCCTTCCTTCGTTGATCCAGGGACCAACGCCAGCCTGACACAGGTGAAATTCAGTGACGATGTCACGCGACAGCAACTCAACCTTGAGTTGCAGATCCCGGAAAAACTGAGCCGCAAATTCGTTGATCAGACGATCGAGTTCTACGTGTTCATCACCGATTCGGAGGGTTTTGCGCGCATCGGTGAACTCAACCAGAAGAACGGCAGCAACCTGATTCCTCTGGAAGAGATCAACACGATACCGGGGAACAAGGAGCGCTTTCTGCTCATCCCGCGCGGGCGGGGGGCACTGGAAACGATCATCGCCAACCGCTATCAGGAGATCCGCACCGGCGAAGAGGTCCTGGTGCGCATTGATCTGCTCAATACTGGAACACTGGAAGTCGAACGGGCCCATCTGGTGCTGACCCCGCCCCTCGACTGGACGTGGTCGTCCGATCCCGACACGATCGACCGCATCCTGCCCGGCGAGAAAGAGCCGATCAATATCACTTTGACACCACCTGAAGGCATTGGCGTCAGTGAGTACGATGTCCGCATTGAGGCCGTCGGCTATGAAGGCCCGGAACGTGTGGAAGCCCAGGAAAAGGACATCACGATCCGCGTGGAAGAGCGGGCCGACGTCATCCGCAATGCCCTGATCATTGGCGCCGTGATCGCCTTGGTTGTTGGTGTCGCCGTAGGCAGCATCAAGGTCAGCCGTCGCTAGTGGCAAGGATCGTGGGGACCTCTATATTCATGCGTGATCCCGTCGCGGCACATGACTCCGGACGGGCGCCTGGGAAATCATGAAATACGACATTGGTGATCTGCTCAACTCCTGGCCATTCGATCCGGATGAGTTCATCGCGCGGCGAATCACGGCTCGCGACGGCTCGGAGAAGATCCAGATCCGGATAGATATGGGCATGCTGCAACTGGCAGTGGAGGGCCGGCCCGATGGCCACCGTCCCCATGGTGCTGAGTCGCTGTTGCAGCACTATCGCAGTTCCCTGCCGGTGCGCAGTTCCAGTCGCGGTGGCGCCAGCCGGGGTGACGCCAGCCGGGGTGACCTCGGCCGTAACGATATCAACCGCGGTGATATCAACCGAAGTGGCGGCGCAGAACTTGACGAGGATGCCTGTGAGGACCTGTTCCAGGAGGCCTGGCAGTACTACCAGCGTTATCTGGCACTTTTCTACCTGGAGGACTACGCTGGTGTGACCCACGACACCGGCCACAATCTGGCCATCTTTGATCTCGTGCAGGAGTACGCGGATTCTGACGAGGTCAAGTGGTACTTCGAGCAGTATTTCCCGCACGCTGTCATGATGCAGGCCCGTGCCGGGGCCATGGAAGTCCTCGAAAACAAGGACTATCCCGCAGCTCTCCGTCATGTGCAAAAGGGCATCGACCGGATCGAGGAATTCCTCGGCGAGTGGGAGGGCGAAGGCGGGGACGTGATGGAGGAGGAATTCCCTGAACTCACATTCCTGCGCGATTGGTATGAAGAACTCGAGAAGGAACGGCCCCTGTCGCCGAAGGAACAACTCGAGCATGACCTGACAGTCGCTGTCGAGGCGGAGAACTTTGAGGAAGCGGCGCGCCTGCGAGACAAACTGCGCACCTTGCGTCCGGCATTCCTCAACGCCAATCCGCAACGTTCCGGAGCCTGAGGCGCGAACCGGCAGATTCATCGTGACGCTGGAGCGAGCGCCTCGCCCTCCTGCGGATCGCATGTAGCGCCAACGAGAGCGGCCCCGTCACCTGGATCAGGTGGCGCGGCCGCTCTTCTGCGTTCTGTCTGTCCGGTTACAGCGCCAGCACATCACCCATGTCGTATAAACCAGGCTTCGCCGCGGCAACAAACCTTGCCGCGCGCAGGGCGCCAAGGGCGAAGGCGTCGCGGCTCGTGGCATGATGGCGCAGTTCGAGGAATTCTCCAGGTGCGCCATAGAATACGGAATGATCACCGGCAACATCGCCAAGGCGCATGGCATGCATGCCGATCTCCTTACGTGTTCGTTCACCTGTGACGCCCTGGCGGCCGTGGACAACCACGTCGTCCAGGTTGCGCTGCAGACCTGCAGCTGCGCCCTGCGCCAGACGTATGGCAGTGCCGCTGGGGGCGTCGACCTTGTGGCGATGGTGTGCTTCCAGCACCTCGATGTCATAGTCGTCGCCCAGAATGCGCGCCGCTTCCTCGACCAGCTTGAACAGAACGTTCATCGCCGTGGAGAAATTCGGGGCGAAAACACAAGGCACGGCGGCGACGGTTGCCTTGAACTCCGTAAGCTCATCAGCACTGAATCCCGTTGTCCCGACAACCATGGCGACGCCGGCGGCGGCGCAGGCCCTGGCATCTGCCAGGGTGGACGCCGGGGCCGTGAAAGCGATGGCCACATCGGCATCTGCAACAGGAATGACTTCAGTTATCAGAACCTTCGTGGAGCTCCGCCCGAGAACATCGCCGGCATCCCGGCCCTGGGCGTCGTGCCCGGGGCGTTCTGTGGCACCCACAAGCTGCAGATCATCACTGTCCAGAATGAGATTGCCCAGTCGCTGCCCCATGCGACCGGCAATACCGCAGACCACGACCCTGATCATGGAAACCTCTAGTACTCCGAGTAGACCAGCGCATCGATGGCGCTCTGGTCGGCGAGGCGTGCCTCGATGTCGACACCAAATGCGTCACCAATGGGTTGCAGCAATGCGGGATCGTTGGCCCAGACCTGCCGGGCAGCTGCGACGACAATGACGGCAGCCTGTGGCGTCAGTTTGCCCAGGGGACGGCGGCAGGCGCCCGAGGGCATGCCAAGCAGTCGCATGAGACTCTTGACGGGTATTGGATTTCGGGACTTGCACGGGACCACCCCCTTGGGGCTGTTCTCCATTGTCGTAACACCAACGATACCCAGCAGAGGCGCCAGATCCGCGGCGATCCTGTCCGCCGTCGCCGCGTCGCCGTCGTTGAGGGCATGGGTCATTCGCGTCAGTGGACCGGGCACGACATTGGACATCACCGAAATCACACCTGCCGCGCGAATGTCATGGCGCTTCATCATGGCTACCGTCCGATCATCATCACCTGACATGATGGTATAACCGGGGCCACAGACAGCGCGCGTCTTTGCCATGTTGTCATAGTCCCCCGTCGCTTCCTTCACCGTCGATACATTCGGATACTGCTCGAAAAGCATCGCCAGGTCCTCGGGGTGCATCATGGTGCCGGTACGCCCCGGAATGATATAAGGGATGATTGGCATGTCGGGAAACTCCGCCGCCACCGGCGCAACGTACTCCCGCCGAATCTCCAATGAACTGGGACCGTTATAGTAGGGATCGACGAGAAGCACGGCGTCGGCACCCACGTGCGCGGCATGCTCGGTGCCGGCCAGGGCCTCACGGGTGGAATTGGAGCCGGTCCCGGCGATGGACTGGCAGCGGCCCTTTGTCACCTTCACCGTGCGCTCGATGACCTCGTTGTGTTCCTCCCAGAGAAGGGTGGGGCTCTCCCCCGTGGTACCGACAGCGAGGACGCCGTCGATGCCGTTGTCGATCTGAAACTCGATCAGTCGTTCCAGTCCCTCATAGTCGACAGTTCCGTCGGCACGCATGGGCGTGACGGAGGCCGTATAGCAACCCTTGAACATCGCTGATAACCTGCACGGTGGCGCCTTGCGGCGATGGCTGTTTGTTGCGAGTCTAGCGATACTGACCGCTGTGGCGGCAAGTATGGCTGCCGCCCCGCACAGTGTCAACCAGTCCTTGACGGCCTAACCGGTCGGGACGCATTCACTTACGACGAACAGGACGAGTGCTTTGGCCACCGAACTGAGCATGCGCTACGGCTGCAACCCGCATCAGACAGGCGCCCGTTGTTTCCGCCCTGGTGGTGAATTGCCCCTGCAGGCGCTGCACAACTCCCCGAGCTACATCAATCTGATGGACGCGCTGAATTCGTGGCAACTGGTGCGCGAACTGAAAGGCTCCACCGGCCTGCCAGCGGCGGCGTCGTTCAAACACGTCAGCCCCGCAGGTGCCGCCGTCGGTGTGCCCCTGTCGGATGAGCTGAGACAGGCACTGTTCATCAGCGACAAGGCCAGGCTCAGTCCTCTTGCCTGCGCCTATGCTCGCGCCAGAGGGGCAGACCGGCTCGCCTCGTTCGGTGACTGGATCGCCGTCAGTGACCCTGTGGACCTGGCGACGGCGGAACTGATCCGTGTAGAGATGTCCGACGGCATCATCGCCCCCGGGTACGAAGAGGGCACACTCGAGATCCTGGCGCGGAAGAAAGGGGGCGACTACAAGATCCTGCAGATCGACCCGGACTACGAGCCATCCCGAGTGGAGTCACGAGAGATCTTCGGGCTGACCCTCGAACAGCCCCGCAACAACTTCGTACCGGGCAGTGATTACCTGAGCAATTTCGTGACGAAGAAGCGCGACCTGTCGGCGGCGGCTCGGCGTGATCTGCTGGTGGCGACCATCGCCGTGAAGTACACCCAGTCGAACTCTGTCGTTTCTTCCTGGGCAGGACAGATTGTCGGTGCCGGCGCCGGCCAGCAGTCGCGTATCCATTGCGTCCGGCTCGCCTGTGGCAAGGCCGACCGCTGGTATCTGCGGCAGCATCCTGCGGTTCGCGATCTGCGCTTTCGCAAGAGTGTCACTCGCGCCGACCGCGACAACGCGATCGACTTGTTCTTTGAGGATGAACTGTCGACGGCCGAAGAGGCAGCCTGGCGCAGCACGTTTCGGCGGCAGCCCGAACGTCTTGACGTGTCAGCCCGGCGCCAGTGGCTCGACTCGATGCAGGGCGTC
>JAQCJA010000099.1 GCA_027593305.1 bacterium | reverse complement strand
GTTGCAGTCAGGGCGGGTGCCAGCGGCTGGCCGGCATCCGGTCAATGGCTCAGATTCACGGATTGGCAGGCGATGCCGCAGGCAATACCTGGGTCACGGCCGATGGCGCTCTGTTCCGCTGTGCCAGCACCTGTGAAGCCTTTGACCATGCTGAGGTGCAGGCAGCTGGCGGCCTTGGTCCCCTCAGTGTTGATGGCGAGATGCTTTGGGTTGGCTCTCCCGGCGGGGGTGGACTCCTGCAGATCGCCAGTGATACCGATGTGCGCCGCTATACCCCCGACCGGAAACTTCCGGATGCCGGCGTCCTCGATCTGCTCCCCCTGAATGGCGACCTCTGGCTTGCGACAGAGGCCGGCCTCGTCCGCCACGCCGACGGGCAGTTTCTCCCCGTGACAGATATCGAGGCACCTGTCTACCGTCTTGCCACGGACCGGGAAGATCGACTCTGGATCGGCAACCGTGCCGGCTTGACTCGGTTTGCCGGGGCCGACTCCGGCTCTCTGGCCCTGAAACCGGTAGAACTGTCCTCGGGAGGGCCCGTCCGTGCCATTGCAGTCGACGGCAAGGGGCACATATGGGCGGGGGGGCCAGACGGATTGATCGAATACGACAGCGCTCTCGAGGCGACCAACCATACGGCCCAGCTGCCGGATGCCAGCGTACGTGATATCGCCGTTGATGCACTCGGTAGCGTCTGGGTCGGAACGGGTGGTGGCCTGGCCCAGTGGCGGAGGGATGCCTGGCATCGTTATGACAGAGCGCAGGGGTTACCGTCCAATGTTGTCTGGGCCGTGCACTGTGACAGCCGCGGCGGGGTATGGGTCGGCACTTTCGGCGGCGGCGCCGCGCGTTATGATGGCACGACATTTCATCAACTGAACACCAGCCACGGGCTGCCGAGCAATGTGGTTCGCCAGATCCTCGACGACGATCATGGCGACGTCTGGCTCCTCACCGACGGTGGCCTGGCGTCGATCGCCATCGAGTCGCTGCCGGATGTGCGTCCCTCGGGCCTGACACAATGGCTGATTCCCGCTTCTCTCGCAGTGCTGCTGACAGTTCTGTTGGTCACCTGGCGGCGGCACCGATGAGGCGACATCTGCTGCTGATCACCTTCTGCTGCCTGTGGCTGGGTGCCGCAAGCCAGGCTGCCACCGAACTTGCCGACGTTCGCGCTGTCCGGCGTCCGGGTACGCCCTGGGTCGATGTCCATTACTCCTGGGGCGCCGATCTTCTGCCTCAGGTCTCTGCCCCCGACTCGGGGTGGGTTGTGCTGGAGGCATCAGCCGACGGCGGCGCAACCTGGGATCTGCCGGTGATCAGCGTCGCCGGCGATGCGGGTCGCACCGCCGCCGGCGACGGACACATGGTCTGGTACATGGGGGCAGACATCTCCCCGGCGCTGTTCGACGTCTGCACGATCCGGGTCCTGGTCTCGGCGGAACCATCTGTACCCAGTGGGCACGACATGATTCGGGTAGCCGCCGGTGACTTCAGCATGGGTACGGACGCAGGCGACAGTCAGGAGGGTCCAGTCCACCTTGTGACTCTCGATGCCTATTGGATCGACAGATACGAGACGACGAATCGCTGCTTTCAGCGCTTTGTGCAGAGCACGGGCTTCCAGACCCTTGCAGAGCGGGAGGGACAGTCGGTGATCTACCTCGATGGTGGGTATCACACGGTGGAAGGGGCGTCGTGGTGGCGTCCCTCAGGCGCCGGAAGCGAACTGACAGGGCGCCTTGACCATCCCGTGGTGCAGATCGCCTGGGATGACGCCGATGCATATTGCAGGTGGGCCGGCAAGCGCCTGCCTACCGAGGCGCAGTGGGAACGGGCGGCGCGGGGAACGGACCAGCGGACCTACCCCTGGGGTGAGTCTGGCTCACACACCCCTGTGCCGATGGCCAATGCCGGAAGTGAGAACTGCTGCCACGAGAGTGCCCACGATGGCTACCGCAACACCGCACCGGTGGGTAGCTTCCCTCAGGGCGTCTCACCGACGGGCGCTCTGGATATGGCGGGCAATGTCTGGGAGTGGACGAAGGACCGGTACTATGGGTACTTCTATGCAGACAGCCCGCACAACAACCCCACAGGCCCCGCATCCGGAGACGAGCGTGTGCTTCGGGGTGGGTCGTGGATCAGTTACCCCTTCATGTTGCGCACCGTGTACCGTGGCCACCATACCCCGGAGACACGGCACAATTACAGCGGCTTTCGCTGTGTGCGTGACGATCACTGACTGGATGGATGCCCCGAACACCAACCCGCGGGGCGCTTCGTGCGTCAGCAACCGTGACCGTAGCTGGCCCCTTTGAATCGATCGGTTTTCCTGTTGACGCATGCCGTATCAACTCGAACGTCCGCCCTCAGGGCCGCCGCGCTGGTCGCCCTTTTCCTGGCGGTGCCCTGGTCTGACGCCGAAGCGATCGACAGTCTCGTTGTGGGACAGGGCGCCGGCAATCTATTCGGCTGGCGCAACGTCGCCGATTGGGGCAGCATCGACAGAGTCACCGTTACCTATGACAGCCTGTTCAAATGGGACGTGACGGCGGGCGACAATCTGTCCGCCGGTGTGCTCCGCCGCGGCGGGCGGATTTTTGCCAGCTACTCGGTGGTTGAAGAGGACTCCCTCGTCGAAGTCGTGGGTTCCCTGCCTGGCCTCGAATATCTTGTCGATAGCGATGGGGCGACCGCCTTTGATCCCGATCATGCCGGCGAAACCGGCGTGCCTCGCGCCGTAAGAATCGTTGTTGATCTGGGGGCGAGTTTCTCCATCAATCGCATCCGCCTGCACCCTCGGCTCGATGACGCACACCGGATCCGCTTTCCCCAACAGTTCGTCGTGGGAACCTCTGATGCCGATGGCGTGCTCAACACCAATGGCGGCCTCACCGGTCCCTTCACCGGCATTTCCCAGTTGAATTTCAGCTCCATTCTGCCAAACGCCGAGCCCGTCGTCGATCGGATTTTCGCCAGTCGTGAGGCTCGTTATGTAATGATTGGCACCGAAGCTGTGCAGCCCTGGGAACTGGCCGAGATCGAGATCTACGGTGATGGCACCGTCCCTGTGGGGGTATTTCAGAGCACTCCCCTCCCGGCGCGCAACCCATTCCCCGTCTGGGGCAAGGTCCGTTACGAAGGGGGTGACATCAGCAACCTGCCCGTCGTCATGCAGACGCGAACAGGACCGGATCGCACACCCATTCTCCACTACCGGTTCACCGGTGTTGGCGACGATGTCACCCTGGTCTCCTCCGGCGTCTGGGGCGCTCTGCCCGAAGAGGAGAAGGGTCCGGTGCAGCCGAACCCGGAATGGTCCTTGTGGTCGACCGTATCTGCTGGCGTAATACGCTCGACGGCATTACACCCCTATGTACAGTTCCGCCTGCGCTTCTCCGAGCCAGGCACGATCATCCGTCGACTGATTCTCGAATATGCTGAGCCGGCCCTTGTCGAACGTCTGCAGGCCGAGGTCTACCCGCGTGAAGTGGTGCCTGGACAGGAGCAGGAATTCACCCTGTCCGTCCTGTCCCACATGATCACCAACAACCGCACCGTTGCCACTGGATTCCGCCAACTCGAGGTCCTCACCGGGGCCAGCGTCAGGGCCATCGACCGCGTTCTGATCGATGACGTCCCTGTCCCTTATTCTGCCAGCATTCGTGCGGGCGACGGCTTCACGATCTTCTTCGGCCGGCGCATCGACCAGGACGGGACCTTTGTACAGGTCGTGTTCCACGCCGCCGTATTCCGCGATGCGACCCGTTTCGAGACCCGTGTCTCTGAGCAGCGCATTGCCAATGGCAAACTCGAATCCGTGTACCAGACAGCCGAGGCGGGAGATGTCGACGCCGAGTTCCCCGGGGGGGAATTGGTGGTTCGTATTGCCGCAGGCAATGAACTTCAGGTTGTTGACAACGTAGCGCCCTCAACGACGGTCCTGACACCGAATGGCGATACCTTCAATGACGTCACAACCATCGCCTTCGACCTGTTCAAGCTCACGCGCCCGACCAGGGCGAGTGTGGAGATCTTCGACCTCGGTGGCCGCCGACTGAGATGGCTCATCAACGAGGACCTCCCGGATGGCCACCATGCCGCCGTCTGGGATGGTACCGACGAGGCGGGTCTGCTCGTAGCCCCTGGCAGCTATCTGTACCGTATCTCGCTGGACGGCGACAGCGGCACTGTCACCCGTCAGGGCGTACTGGGAGTCATCTATTGAGACGGATTCTGGCGCCCACGTTGTTGCTCCTGAGTGTCGGCAGCTCCCTGGGTCAACCGCAGAATCTCATCCGTGAAGAGGTCGGCTACCGCGTCGAACCCGGTATCGTTGTCATCGACGAGGCCAGCCACTGGCGCGCCTGGGACGCGGGAGATGGCACGCGCGTCGTGGATCCGGATGGCACCGTGCGGCCCCGCTTCATCCGCGCCGATATCGATGCCGTCGCCAATGCCGGCGAGTTCGTCAACATCTCCGGCAGCGACACGACGATCGGCGGCGTCTCAGGCTTTGGCAATGTCGCTGATTCACTCACGGCCCTGTTTGTCGCCGATGGTGATCTCGAGACCTGGTGGGAGCCAGACACCGAGTTTGTTGACAACGCCTGGGTGGAGATTGATCTGGGACGCACCGTGATCGCTCGCCGCATTCGTGTGCGCTTTGCCGACTCGGGCGACCCTTTCCTGATGTTCCGCGTCCTCGTCTCCGATGGCACGGAGTCCTTTGGCAGATTGCGTGCACTGCGCTTCCAGCGGGCCGGACAGGTCGCGACGCCCAACAAGAACCAGCGGGAGTTCTTCTTCGACCTGGCGCCACGGCGCCCCGTGCCTGCGGGCGTCGAAGGCGAACCCGTGCAGTTCGTGCGCATCGACATGCTGGCCACCGATGGGCCCCGCGCGGAAGAAGTCGAAGAAGCCGAGTATGTGCGCCTTGCGCCGGAAGACCAGGGGGCCATCGACTACTTCCGGGTCACCGTGATCGGGCGCGAGATCCCGGTAGAGCGGGATAGTTATCTGCAGCTTGTGCCCGAGCAACAGGGACCGGTGCGCTTCTATCGCCGCGAACGGCCGCGCCTGGCCGAGGTCGAGGTCCTCAGTACAGGTGACAACGTGATCGCCCTGACGCAACGTGTCCTGCAGCAGACGGGAGGGTTCTTTGATGATCTCGTGCTGCGCTTCGTCACCGACGGGCTGTTGCGTACGGGTATCACGCTTCGTGAGTATGACCCCTTCCGAGATCGAGATCAGTTGCGCATCGACCTCGGTGGGCGCTTCTGGCTCGAGCGCATTCGCCTGCTCACGGACCTGACGCCCCTGACGTCGTATCAGCTTCGCTTGTCCGACGGCACCCTCAATGCCGAGGGGGGGTTCCTCTGGACCACCTTTGACGAGCGCATCAATGCCGAACGTTACCTCGAGGTGGAAGAGACATTCACCCCAAGACCTGTGCGCCTGATCGAATTGCGCCGCCTGAACCTGCTCAATGACGCCCGTCTGTCGGGGAAGCTGGGTGAGATACAGGCCTACGGCGAGGGCTTCGTGTCGGATGTGATCCTGACATCCCCTTTGATCAAGTTCGACGGCCGGCAGATGGTCACCACTGTCGATTGGCAGGGCGAGGTCCCGGCGGGAACGTCACTGGAAATCCGTACGCGTTCCGGCGACGAACTGATCCAGATCCCCCACTACATGAATCTCGCGGGCGGGGAGATTTCAGGCGCGTTGTGGGAAAGACTGCCTGCCGAACAACAGGGCCCCATCTATGTCGAGGAGGTCCCTGGTGCCGACTGGAGCCCATGGACGTCTCCCTATCTGGCGTCCGGATCGTCCTTCCAGAGCCCTTCACCGCGGCGCATGGCTCTCGTGCAGGCCCGGCTGCGCACGTTCCAGGCCCTGCGGTCATCAGCCATTGGACGGATCAGCCTGGGGCTGGCACCCCCGTTGGTAAATATCGCTGTGGCTGAAGTCACACCCATTCGTCGCGTCGATCCCGGGATCGAACGAGATTTCACTCTGTACCTGCGCATCGATCGTCAACCGCAGGACCCCGGGTTCGAGCAGATCCGTCTGCGCTCCAGCGCATCTGCCCCAGTCGAGGTCCAGGGGCTCAGAATCGGCTCGGATGACGAACTGCGTTTCGGGCAGGCTGAAATCCTGGTTCCGGGCGCCGTAGATGTCAGGCCCTTCGACGGGGGCATCTCCTTCCTGCTGCCAGCAGGACTTGAGCCGGCAGGACAGGTGTTGGAATTCCGCTTCCGCACGTCCGTATACCTGCCCAGTACGACTTTCTCGCTGGAGCTTGTGGGCGACAATGGCAGAGTCCAGCAAGTCGATATGGGCGATGCGACCTCACTGGTATCAAGCAACCAGCTGATCGTCGTGTCGGAGCTTGAGGGCCTGCCGTTGCTGGCTCCCCTCAAGATCAATACGCGGGGACTGACGCCAAATGGTGATGGCGTGAATGACACGGCCGAAATCACGGTCACCGTGTTCCAGCTGGAGGGACACAAGCCCCTGCAGGTCGGCATCCACGACTTGAGTGGCCGCAGGGTACGGGAATTGAGTTTCATCCCGGAGGCGCCGAGTGGCAGCCACAGCATCACCTGGGATGGTCGCGATGACGATGGACGTCTCGTCGTCCCCGGGATCTACCTGCTGCGGGTCGACGTGCCAACGGATGCGGACAATGCCGGTTCGTCAGCGATCTCCACGATTTCGGTGGTCTACTGATGTCACTCCTGCACTCCCCCTTGTGGCGTCTTTTCCTGGTTGCCAGCCTCAGCCTGCCGGCGCTGACGCTGGCCCAGCCCGGCGCGACAGGCCTGAACGGTGGTCGCGAGCAACTGGCAGAAAGTGCAATCACCCCGACCTTTGAGCTGGAGGCGGTCACGCCCGAAGTCCACAAGTGGTACGTGCCACGGCACTTGCCGGTCACCTTCGATCCCACCTGGTACCACTCCCAATCGAACTACGCCCTCGGCACCTACCAACGATACGTATCGGCTGAACTGGAGGGGTTGGTGTGGTATGACCAATTGGGCCATCCGGTGGAACGTGGCTGGCTGCTCTATGAGTGGCAACAGGAGCAGGCCCAGGCCAAGGGCAGCTCGATCTGGAAGGGCAACCAGTACGGTGGCCTGTTCCGCAATCTCGTCGTCGCGTCGGAAGGCCGTGGTGGCCTGGATCTGCGGCTCATGCTGGGCGATCAACTGGAAACTGTCTTCACGCCCCTGACGTTCGTCAAACCTCATTTCAATGGTCTGCGCCTCGACGGCGCCACCGATGATGTGAAAGGCTCGCTGATCCTGGCCCGGCCCTCCATGCCGAACCGCGACCAGATCATCTCCTCCGCGCTACCCTCCGAGCGCACGGATTTTGTCAATCTCTTCGGCGGCCACGCAGAGTGGACCGCCGCACCCCGCATCAGTCTGGGGGCAACCTACGTCAATGCGCACTTCGGCAACACGCAGCAGACCTTCGGTTCCGGCGGCCCTTTTGGCGTATCCCTGTTGACGATCCAGAACCAGAATCTCGAGGCCATCTGGATCCGCCTTCGTGATGACTCACCCGAGGACGGTATCGCCGGGGCTCTGCTCTTCGACTATGACATTGTCATGACCGACACGGCAGGCACGAAAACCCGTGGCCGTGAGGTCGGTTTTCTACCCACGATCGAGGGTGGCAGTGCCCGCGGCAGCGCGCTGGCGGCGGATGGCTCCGAAGCGATCGTGCTGGCGTGGAATCTGGACGACCTCGACGCCGATGGCATCGAGACGGAGGACCTGCGCCGGGTCCAGGTGGAGCTCTCTGTAGCCAATGACTATCACATCGAGGCGTCGTCGAATCTGCAGACAGATGGGGAGCAACGGCGGGCAGCTCCTGTCTTTCTCACGGTCCGTCGGGCGACAGGCAATGTGCAGGACAACAGCAACGCCACCGTTGTCGCCGTTGACTATGGCTTGCCCACGGCAACCGAGGTGATCGGCCTCGACTTGAGCGTGTCGGACTGGAATGGTTTCTCCTTTCAGGGTGAACTCGTCAGCAGCCGTCACCATCGTCAGTATCCCAATCCCGGCATCAACAGCCATCACAGCGTCGTCGAGCGTGACCTGGCGACCTATGGTCAGGCCCGCTACGAATGGCATCCCTGGGAGCTCTACGTGGAGGCTTTCTCGATGGCGGATGGCTATGACACAGGCAGTTGGCTGGCGGGGAGTTTCAACGCCATCCACTACGATGATCTGACGCAATCCCGCTACGAATTCGTCGAAGACGACGATGATGCCAATGGTGTGCCGGAATGGGAACGCTCGCTGCACGCGTACAACGACAACGCCTGGCCCGGGCTGGATGAGAACGCCGACTTCCTCAATGACCACAACCAGAACGCGAACCTCATCCCGGACTATGAGGAGCCATTTCTGCGCTTCCGCTCGGATCGGCCGGAGTTCCTTCCGGGCATCGACATGAACTACAATGGCACAGTCGATCGCTTCGAGAACGACAATCTGCCGGACTATCCCTACCGCACCGACCAGCGGGGCGTCAACGCCTATGGCCGGGTCTTTCTGGGGCCGGATCTCAACATCACAATGGGCCGTCAGAGGATCGGACAGATATCTGGCGACGGGCGTACGGATGCCGACTACATCATGGCCCTCTGGGATCTCTCACAGCCCTCCTATCGCCTCAGACTTTTCGAGCACGCAGCTGTTGTGCGCGACAACATCGCCGATCCCCTGCGCATGTGGGTGCAACCATTCGGCTCGGCGGGGCGCATGCGGGACATCGAAGACCCCATCGCCGCGGATGATGCCTGGATGCACTCGGCCTACGTCGATTTGGAGCACCACCTGGGCGACGCTGTGCGCGTCGAACACCGGGGACGCTGGCAACTGCTGCGGCAGCGCGACGCAGCACAGGCGATCCAGGAGCGTGAACTGCGCCGTGCCTCCGGCTTCCGCGGCTGGATCGACCGGGCCGAATGGCGGGTCCCCGTTGGCTTGTCGGTGCTCGAAACGAGATGGAAAAGCGAGTGGCGCGAGCAGCGGCCCGCGAGCCTTCGCGTGCCCGCCGGTTCGACTCTCGAGCAGATGGTTTTCCTCATCTGGACGCAGCCTCTGCTGGCAGAGAGTGCCTCTGTGGCATATTTCCCTCGCTACGGCCGGCAGGTATTCAATACCGAACTGCAGGCCGGTCTCGAACTGTCGCGGCTGTGGCTTCTCGATGGCCAGTTGGAGGAGATCGACGACGACTATCGCAGTTGGACCGGTGTCGCCCAACTGTCGAACCGATCCGCCTACCTCGGCTATCAACTGGTGACCCGCATCGGCCTGCAGATCGGGCGCAAACATTTCGACGCGGGAACGTCGCAGCGCGTCAGCGCCTTTTTCCTCACTGTCCATGCGGGGCTCCGTTGATCGTGACCACCAGAGATCCGAAGGTGCCCGCCACGCGCCGGCCAGACCAGGGTGTTCATCGCCGGACTGCCGGCGCTGTCTGCGCCGCCTTCGTCATGCTCATCCTGTGCGCCCGGGCAGAGGCACAGGTGCAGACACTGAGGGTCGGCGGCACCGAAGCCTCCTGGCGAATGGGCGGCGCCGGCATCGACCCGCTGCTGTTGAACGGCACCTTGTTCAGCCCAAAACTCGACACCACGAACACGCCGGAAGATGCCGTCGATTTTCTCTTCCGCCGAGGCTGGATCAGTCCGGTGGCGTTTGACCCCGAGGTCAATGTCGCCCGTCGCGTGCTGGCGGAAGCGGCGTCCATCACGTCGCCCAATTCTGTTGAAGAGAAGAAGGTCGTACGCGCCCAGTTGGCGGAGATCGTCAATGGGAACCACGACGTCGCCTTCGAGCGCAAGCCTTCCGTCGTCGTGCCACTGAATCCGCAGGGGATCTGGGTGATCCTCGACTTTGCCACCCCCATCGGCATCAACCGGGTCCGCTTTTATCCACGCAACACCGTCGTCGAGACGCCCCGGGCGCCGTTTCACAACGACTTCCTCCGAGGCTACGAGTTGTTCATCAATCCGACCCTGACCAGTTCCCAGAGGTCCCCTGATATCCTCGTGGCACGTGATTCGGCCAACGAGAGCCCCATCGTTGACCTCGATATTCCGCAGCAGTACACCCGACTGGTCAAGCTCAAATCGTTGACCCAGGTACCCTGGGAAATCGACGAGATTGAGGTCTACGCCTCAGGATTTTTGCAGCGTGCCACATACCTGTCGGACCTGATCGATCTCGGTGACCGCGCCACGCTGGGACCCATCCGCTGGCGGGAAGTCGCCATCGGGCGTGAGATCCGTTCCTCCGCGTCGGTTCGCGTGCGCACCGGCACCGACGACACGCCACTGATTTTCGAGGAGCGCCTTCTCGACAGCGTCGGCGTCTGGAGCGGTGACACGCAGATCATCGACGAACCCTCCTGGGTCGGTCTCAATCGTCGCCAGCGCGGTCTGATCTACGACGATGGGGACAACTGGAGCCCGTGGAAAGCTGCCGAAGACAGCGAATTGATCACCGCCCCCGGCCAACGACGTTACCTGCAGTTCCAGATCGACATTGAGGGTGCCTTGTTTGATACGCGACAGATGAACTGGGTCGAATTCGACTACCTGCAGCCGCCTCTGGGTGACACATTGCGCGCGGAAGTCTTTCCGCGGCGGGTCAGCGCCGAAGAGCGAGTTACGTTCCGCTACGCCGTGCTGCTTCGTGCCGACGGCGCCGTGCGCGGCTATGACCGTCTCGAGATCGATGCCAACGCGATCGTGGAGGACATTCGCGAAATGACGGTCAATGGTGCGGCGGTCCCCTTCGACATCGATTACGTTCGGCGGGATGGGTTCGCCATCAGTTTCACTCCCGTCACCCGGGACAGTACGGTGCTCGAGTTCACCTTCGACATACCGGTGTTCCGCTTTGGTACGACGTTCTCCGCCCGCGCTTACCACACAGCTTCGGGGAACGTGCCGCAAAGACTGGAACCCGGAGATGCCGCCGACTTTGGCGCCGGTGACTTTGCCGAGTTGTCCGATCTGTCCGTAGTGATCCCGCGGGAACAGGTCGGTCAACTGCTTGGCGAGATTCTTATCACCAACAAGATCATCACGCCGAATGGCGATGATGAGAACGACGAACTCGAGGTGTTTTTCAACCTGCTGCAACTGACGAAACCCACCCCTGTGAGCATGGAGATCTACGACCTGTCCGGACGAATGCTGCACACGATCTTCGACGAAGAGAAAATCATCGGCCCTGCAGCGCACACGTGGGACGGCAGGCTCGACGATGGTCGACTCCTTCCGCCTGGCCACTACCTGTGGCTGTTGCGCGTGCGCGCCGACGCATTTGAGGAGCGCCACACCGGTGTCATAGGAGTGGCATACTGATGCGCAGGATTCTGCAGGCACCCGTGCGTGTCGCCCTGCTGCTGGTGCTGGCCGCAGCAGCTGTTCCCGCTCAGGAGTATGGTGCCCGCCTTGGCACCGTTCAGCGGGGCGGCAAGGTCACCTTCGAGCCCACGGGTCCCGGCGTTCTCTTTGATGCGCTGGACCCTGTCGTGCGCAAGTGGTACGTGCCACAGGAGCTGTACGCAGAGTATGGCTGGCAGCAATGGAAGTATGACAACTATGCGCGTGACCCCTACCAGCGCTTCGTCAGGACCGCCATCGAAGGCAATTACTTCTACGATGTGTACGGCAATTTTCTGACGCGTGGCTGGCTTGTCTACGACTGGCGTGAAGAGGCGCCCTTGCCTTTTGGCAGCAGCCTGGAGAAGACGAATGTCTTTGGCAGCTGGTTCAATCGCCTGGTCATCTCCTCCGACCACAAAGGCCAGTATCACTATGCCCTGACACTCGGCGACG
>JAQCJA010000098.1 GCA_027593305.1 bacterium | reverse complement strand
CTGGAACTGGCCGAGGATGACGCCTGGACGGCGCGCGTGCTGATCGGACAGATCGATCGCCCCAAGGTGCGCCCCGGTCAGCGTGTGCGGGTATTCATTGAGGCCTATCCGCACCTGGAGTATGGCGTGCTGGAAGGCCGCGTCGAGCGCATCGCTGAGCAAGTGTCCACCAACGGCCCCGGGTATCTCACCGACGTGGCCCTCGACGATCCGGCGATCTCCCTGGCAGATGGCATGGCCGCCGAGGTGCGGGTTTCCGTTGACAGCGGCCGGCTGCTGTATCTGGTCTGGCACAGACTTCTGCGCCAACTGGGCGGGACACACGTCCCCGACGTTCGCGAGGCCCGGACCTGATGTCTGGCTTTGGCCAGGTGTTGCAGCTGCTGCGTCCGTATGGGCGATATCTCATCCAGGCGTTGCTGATTTCCTTGCTGCTCACCGTCCTGGCATTGCCCGGGCCCTACATCACCAAACTGCTCCTTGACGATGCATATCCGCATCAGGATTACGGCCTGCTGCAATTCTTACTCGTAGGCGGCGCTGGTTTGAGTCTCTTCCTTGGCTTCGTGCAGGTTTCGGCCGGATTTTTCGGACGGCAGGTTGGGCTGGGAATGAGCCTCGACTTGCAGACGAGGCTGTATCGCCACGTGCAATCTCTCGACTTCTGTTTCTTCGACGGCCGCGAGACCGGCGAGATTCTGTCACGCTTCGACGATCTCGACGCCTCGGTATCGGGGGTGATCCACATTGCCAACACCATGATCATCAACTCGCTGCAACTGCTCGTGTTCCCCGCGGTACTGCTGTGGATTCAGCCGACGCTGGCGCTGTTGAGCCTCGTTGTGCTGCCTTTCGACGCAGCACTGGCCCTGGTTTCCGGCCATTTCAGCAAGATCTTTGCGCGCCGCATCGCTGAGCAAGCGGCGGCGCTGTCGGCCAAAACGGTGGAGTCCCTCAGCAGCATCCGCACGATTCAGAGCCTCTGCGCCGAGGGGGTCTTCTACGGGCGCATCCGTACGCGCTTCGAGGACCTGGCCGTCGTGCAGGTGCACGCCACAGCGCTGGACAGCCTGATCGGCTTCAGCGCTACAGCGCTGCGCACCGGCGGGGCACTGGCATACGGCTGGTACGGTTGGAGCCAGGTTCTGGGTGGCCACATGACGCCAGGCACCTTCCTGGCCTTCTCGGCCTACGCGGCGTTCCTCTACGGTCCGATGCATCAGCTCATCACGCTCTGGCCGCGGGTGCAGACGGTCCGGGTTCATGTGGAGCGGTTTCTTGAGATCTACCAACGTGTGCCGCTCATCGTCTCGGTGCCGCACGCACTCAGGCCCACCCGGTTGCGTGGCGGCATCGACTTCGATGAGGTCGCCTTCGGCTATGAGGGTGTGCCCGTCCTGCGCGGTGCGAGTGTTCATTTTGCCGCTGGACGTACAACCGCTCTCATCGGCGAAAGCGGCGCGGGCAAGAGCACTCTCGTCCAGCTGATCCCACGCTTCTACGATCCGCAGGAGGGTCACATCCGCATCGATGGTCGCCCATTACAGGCCTATGACGTACGCGCCCTGCGACGCTCGATCGGTTTCGCCATGCAGGGCGGAAGCCTGTTTCACGGCACCGTGCGGGAGAACCTGACAATGGGTCAGGACATCTCCCAGGCGGACCTGGAGGATGCAGCACGCTGGGCCTGCATCCATGAACACATTGCACAACTGGCCCTGGCCTACGATACGCCGCTGGGAGCCGGTGGAGCAGGAATGTCCAGCGGTCAGCTCCAGCGCCTGGCTCTGGCGCGCGTGCTGTTGCAGAACACGCCGGTACTCATCCTCGATGAGCCCACATCAGCTCTCGATCAGGAAACGGAAACTCACGTGAGGCAGGCACTTCGCCGCGCCTGTGAAGGACGCACAACAATTCTCATCGCCCACAGGCCCGAGACGATTTCCATGGCAGACGAGGTGGTGCAATTGGTGAACGGACGGATCGTCCACTGCGCCGGAGCCGGACCGGTGCCGGCGCTGGCGGCATGAGAGAGGGAGAGTCTGATATGGGCAAGGCCCTGGCAGTGGGCTCGGGATTCCGGCCCGGCGTGCATGCAGCCGTGCTGCTGGTCCCCCTGCTTCTGTCGCAACTCGTGCTGCAGGGCGGTGGCCGACTGGCGGAACCCTATCTGCAACGACTTGCGGCGGAGGCGCACGTTCGGCCCGACGCAGCCGAAGTTGATTACCTGACGGTCCTGTTTGGATTGGTACTGCTCTGTGAGCTTGTCATCCTCATCCCGTCCGTCACATGGTGGCAAACCTACGGAGATGCCGAATTCGGCGCGGACGTGGGATCACCGAAGGCGCTGATACGGCATGGTCTTCGAATCGGCGTGCCCTACGCACTCACGGTGTATGGGCTCATGTGGTGGACGGACTCCAATCCCGATTTCCTGAGGTATACAGGAATGGTGGGGCATCGAATGCCCAACTATCTCGTCGTTGCAGTCTCGCTCGGCAGCTTCGGTGCCCTGTGCGAGGAGTTCTACTTCCGCAGGGTGCTTCTGACGATCATGACATCCTCGATGCCAGTCGTCGTCGCAGTGGGTCTGAATACTCTGTTGTTCGCAGCGTGGCACGTTCACGCCTTTGGCAATCCAGCACTCATGCTCACCATCCTCTCAGGTGGCGCCTTCTATTCGGTTCTGTCCGTCAAGTATGGGTCCATGATACCGGGTGCCATTTGCCACGCACTGGTAAACACATTCGCTGTGCTGCTGAACAATCTCGAACTGTTGATGTAGATGTGGAGGGGCGTTCGGGCCAACAATCACACAGGAGAGAATCATGGCACGATCGCAGTTGATGAAGCCCGCAGGAAGACCTCGGACCGGGGTCGAAGTGTATCATGGAGAGAGCATGCAGATCGACTCGACCACGACAGTCATGGAGGCATGCGGCAGCTGCCACAATCTCGGTGGCGTCCACTTGCATGATCGCACAAACACGCAAGCAGGTGTCGGATTCAACGGGCCGCTGGTAAGTGGCTCAGCATCCGTCACCAGCGACGGCCACCTGTCGATGAGTGTCAACATTGGCAGCGGATTCGTCATCGGGGGCCAATCGTTGCACATCCCGAATACGGGTCCACACCTCTCGTCGGCGAGCAATCGTGGTGTGACGCTGAGCGGAAGTGGTGGCAGTGGCACCACATCCACTCAGCAGGACAACACTCGAGTCGGCAACTGACACCGGGTAACAGCTAACACAGGGCAACAGACAACATGAACGCTTCTCCACAGCTACAGCAGGGCACGAATTCAGGCTGTCTTCGAATCGCCGTGATCGACACGGGTGTCGATGAGGATCAGATGAACCCGGGCGCACTCGCAGGGGCGGTGACCATCCGGCCCACGCCGGATGGCGGCTGTGCCGTCGACTGTGAGGCTGGTGATCCCGTCGGCCACGGCACTGCGGTGGTTCGAGCGATGGCAGATCGAACCGGGCTGCCCGTGCACTCCGTCGGGCTTGCCGACTGGACGGCTGCGGGCAGTGCCACGCAACTGGCCCGGGCGATCACCTGGTGTCTCGAATCCGGCATCCAGGTCATCAACATCAGCGCGGGCTCGACGTGTCCCTCGGTGGGATCGATGCTGACGCCCATCTGCGCTCGTGCTGCCGCCGCCGGTGTCATCATCGTCGCCGCCGAACACAACGACGGTCTCGTCAGTTACCCCGCGCACCTGCCATCTGTGATCGGTGTCCGGGGGGGCAGGATCCATGGGGACAACACCTACCACTACTGCCCCGGTCAACCGATCGAGTGTGTCGCCCGTGGTGACGCCCAGCGGCTGCAATGGCGCCAGGGCAAGCAAGTCTTCGTTGGCGGCAGCAGCTTCGCCGCGCCACGGATCACGGCGATTGTGGCCGGCCTCAAGCGCCAGCATCCAGAGGCTGGCATCGATGAGATTCGTGCACTGCTGCGCCAGGGAGCGGCGCCGCTCATGGATCCGGCTCCAGCATCAGTCACTGCCTGGAACTGGCCGGCGCCGCCGCTGCCCCCAATCCACCGCGTGGCCCTGTATCCATACACCAAAGAGATGCACGCGCTGGTCCGTTTTCAGGATCTCGTGCCCTTTCAGGTTTCCGGGATTGCCGATCCACCGGGCCGTGGTCAGGTCGGTGCCGATGCGGGGCAGGTGATTGGCGCCGAACATTTCGGCACACCCGTCTGTGGTCGGCTCGCTGCGGCCGTCGAAGGTGCTGAGGCTCTGGTCCTTGGCTATCTGCGCCAACTTGGCACACTGCGCGGCCGGGACCTGCACCGGGAGTGTCTCACCCTGGCAATCAAGAACCATCTGCACGTCTTCAGCTTCGAACCATTGCCAGCCGAGCTCTATGGAGACCTGCTCGATGCAGCCCGTGCGCAGGGCCTCAGATTCAGCTGGCCGAGTGTGTCCATCCAGCAGGCCCGGCAGATTCTCGCCGGTCGCGTCGCGCACGGCCCCGTGGATCGGCCGGTGCTGGGTGTATTCGGCACGAGCGCGTCGCAGGGCAAGTTCACCCTGCAGTTGGCTCTGCGCCGGCGTTTCCTGCAGCAAGGCTACCGTATTGCGCAGGTGGGCACCGAACATCACGCGGCCCTCTTCGGGATGGATTTCGTCTTCCCCATGGGACATGGATCGACCGTTGCCCCGGATGTGTCCTGCTATCCTGAACTTCTCGACCGGGTCATGCGACGGATCTGCGTCGAGCGCCAGCCGGATCTGCTCATGGTGGGCGCCCAGTCGGGAACGGTGCCCTTTGACCGCAACGATCACCGAACGCTGACACTGGCGACGCTGGCGTTTCTGCTGGGGACAAAACCGGATGCCTGTATTCTGGTGGTCAATGCCATCGACCCGGAAGGCTACATCGAGGATACCATCGCCGGCCTGCGCAGTGTCGGGCAGACCGAGGTGATCGCCCTGGCCGTCAGCGATCGAGGCAAGGTGTTCGAGGAGCGACACGGACGATCGTGGACCCGGCAGCAGCCGACGGGTGCAGCAGAACTGGCAGAGACACTCGACCACCTGGAAGCACGCTTCCGGCTGCCCGCCGTGCAGATCACGAGTGCTGCCGGTGTCTCGAGGCTGTGTGCGGCGGCCGTGCAGCACTTCTCACACAACGACGGGGAGGAGATGCCGTGGAAGAAGAGCGCGTGACAGAACGAGTACGGGAGTTGGTGATGGCAGCGCTGCACCTTCGAGTCGCGCCGGAGCAGGTCGATATCGATGAGCCCTTGTTCGGCGGCGACGCGACGGTGGACTCCATGGGGTCACTGGAAATCGTCGCCGCTCTGGAGCAGGAGTACGATTTCCGCGTGCCGGATGACGATCTGCGTGTTGAGCTCTTTGATTCGATCCGGACGCTGGCGCACTACGTGCTGCGCCGCCGCGCCGCTACCCGTCAGGCCAGTCGCTGACGGGGAGCCCTGTCACCAACGAGTCCTGTCACCAACGAGTCCTGTCGCCAACAAATCCGGGCGTCAACGAACCTTGCCGCGGGCGGCGATGGGCCAGATTGCCTCCAGGCGCCCATTGCGCACCGCGTAGATCTTGTCATGCAGGTTCATCGTGGTGCAGCCATGCCCGGGAATGAACTGGATCAGGTCTCCGGGCTCGAGGTTGCACCGGCCCCCTTCCACACGAAGACGGCCATGTTCCTCGGACAGGGCGTGGCAGGTGAGGAAGCGCAGACCCTGTGGATCCCAGCCGACGTCGATGCCTTCGCGGGAGGGCAGCTTCACCAGAGGCATACCGTGTTCCGGCGTCACCGACTTCAGTCCTGCGTCCGTGATCACCTGTTCCGCATTGGGTCGATTGGTCACCGTCGTAAGCACCGTCAGGGCGTTGCGGAAGCCAAGGTTCAACGTGCCGTAGGCTGCATCCATCAGGGCATAGGATCCGGCCTGGACCTCGGTGACGGCGTCGTACGTCGTCGACACGTAGTAGTCGCCCGTTGCAGATGTGGAAACGATGTCGACCACCAGGCCTGCAGCGCGCACGTTGGCCACTGCCGTCGTCAGGCGCCCGAGGCAACCGTGCGCCCCGGTCTCCCGCTCCTCGGCATCGGGCAGATCAACGACGTGTCCCTGGTAGCCAAAGACGCCCGCAAAACGGACGTGAGGTGCATCGTGAACGGCCCGGGCCAGTTCGACGACGTCCGCAGACTCCGCCGCGATGCCACAGCGGTTGTGGCCGATGTTGACCTCCACCAGAACGCGGGGTCGGACACCGGCGGCGCCCGCGGCGGCATCGATGTCGGCCAGGTTGTCCGGATCATCGACGGCAACCATGATGTCGCAGCGGCGTGCCAGGTCCATGAGTCGCGGAATCTTGTGTCGTCCCACGACTTCGTTGGCAATCAGGATGTCATCAATGCCGGCGTCGGCCATGATTTCGGCCTCGCCCAGTTTGGCGCAGGTCACGCCGATGGCGCCAGCCTGCAGCTGCAGGTGGGCGATGGCCGGTGTCTTGTGCGACTTGGTATGCGGGCGCAGCAGCTTGCCGGCTTCGGCGAAGTGCGTCGCCAGCTTGTCGATGTTGAATTCCAGCGCGTCGAGATCCACCAGCAGAACCGGCGTATCGATCTCGTCGACGGGCATGCCGAGGTATTCAGATGAGGTCACAGGTGCCTGTCCGGTTGATGTGGGCGCCGTCAGTCAAGGGAATGCAGCCTACCAGTCGAGCAGGTTGCCCTGCGCGTCGAACTCCATGTCGGCGGCAGCTGCCAGCACGGACAGATCCTGCCGTCCTTCCATCTCCTTGCTGAAGGCCTGCGAGACGAGCAGTTCGCCAAGGTGCAGGGTGTCACGAATGCGCAGCACGCGCGCATTCTGTGGTTCCACGAAGCCGACCGTCTGCAGTGCCTTGTCGAGGCATTCCTGATCGGTGGCAAAGTGCACGGGGATGGCGGCGCCCGACGGCGCATTGCCGGTCATGCAGTTGATCACCGTCGCCTCGACGTTCATCTGGTCGACGATGCGCTGATGGCAGTACTCGGCCATGCCGATGCCGGCGGCGTTGCCGTGCGTCTCCGGAGTCAGGTCGCGGACGAGGATGCGAGTGACCTTGGGGAACTCCTTTTCTGCCGCGGCATGGTCGTTGAATTTGCGGCCGATGACGTTGGTGTCCATGCCGGAGCCGGAGATGTTCTTGCCCATGGCATCGATCACGAGCAGGTCGACGCGATCAAAGGGGAGACGGGGCATCCACTTCTTGGCCAGAATCAGCAGCTCCTTTTCCCGCTGGGCGAAATCCGCCGGGGATACGGCCTCGATCAGGGCCGTCTGATCATAGGGGTTCTCCACGATGGCCAGGCCGAAAAGGATGCTGCACTTGTCGATGACCTGCTGGGCCACGCCGCGAATGATGCGATCGAAGGAGTACTGCACGATCGCCTGGTGATAGAGGGCGGCACCCTTATGCTTGCCGAGGCCGATCAGCAGCATCTTGTGCAGGCCGCTCTCGATCTCGCCGACGAAGCCGGTGTGTGGCTTGATGCGCCCGGCGACAACAACGTGGTCCGCCTCACTGGCGTACTTGTCGAAGTAGACGGGGACTTCACCCTCGACGGTGCCGACCTGCACGACCTCCATGGTGGCCCGAATCGGACAACCGATGAAGTCTTCCGTGACACCGTAACTCTCGATGATTTCGCGCTGCCCCTCGGCGGTGCCGCCGCCGTGGCTGCCCATGGCGGGCACGATAAAGGGCCTGGCACCGAGCTTCTTCAAAGCATCAACAATGGCTTTGGTGATGGCGGCGATGTTGTTGATGCCGCGGCTGCCGACGGTGACGGCAACTGTGTCACCCGGTTTCACTTTGCCGGCAAGGTTCAGCCCGTCAATCTGTTGCTGGACGGTCGTCGGGATGTCATCGACCCGGGGTGCGTCAAAGTGCTGCTGCACCTTCAGCATGCGCGGTAAAGCCATAGGTCCTGCTCCTGCGTGGTCGAGCGGGCCCGGCGCGTCAACTGCAATCGCTGCGGGCCACGCAAGTGGTGGTTGTCGTTGTTGTCAGATCGCGGCGCGGAACAGCGCCTTCATGTCGTTGAGCGTGGTCTTGCGGGGATTCACCTGAATATTGCCGCTCTGCATGGCCGCTTGCGACAGCGCTGCCACCCCGGCGGTCTTCACCCCGACTTCGTGCAATTGTTGCGGAATCCCCAGATCGTCGTTGAGTTGCCGGACCTGCTCGACGGCGAGACAGGCGGCGTCGTAGTCACCGAGTCCCTCCGTGTTTTCCCCCAGCGCCTGGGCGATGGTGCCGAATTTGGTGATACGCGCCTGCAGATTGTAGTCCATGACATGCGGCAGCAGGATGGCATTGGCCAGGCCGTGGTGCACGCCGAACTGCGCACCCACGGGGTGCGACATGGCATGCACGTTGCCGAGACGGGTCTGCGAGAAGGCCATGGCGGCCATACAACTGGCCAGCAGCATCTGCTCCGTGGCGGCCAGTTCATGGTCATTGGCGCAGGCGGTGCGCAGGTGCTGGCCGATCATTTCGATCGCGCCCAGGGCAAGGGCCTCCGTCAAAGGCGTCGCCATGAGGTTGGTGTACGACTCAATGGCGTGGGTCAATGCATCCATGCCCGTTGGGCCACCAACCGAGACTGGCAGGGCGACACACAACTCCGGGTCCAGGATCGCCGCCAACGGCGCGATCTTCCAGCTGATCACCGGATCCTTGTTCTGCGTCTTTGGATTGGTGAGCACGGCGAAGGGGGTGACTTCACTGCCGGTGCCGTACGTCGTGGCAATACAGACCAGAGGCGGAATGTTGTTGGTGATCTTTGCAGGTGCGCCGAGATACTGATCGATACGGCCGCCGTGGCTGACCAGGACACCGACCATCTTGGCCACGTCCATCGGCGAGCCGCCGCCCAGTCCGACAATGGCGCCACATTTGCCCTGCGTGTAGGCCCTGACACCGGCGCTGACGTTGCGCGCCACCGGATTGCCGACGACGTCGGTGAACAACTCCCAGGCGATCTGTGCATCATCGAGGACGGCGGTGACCCGCCCGATGATGCCGGCCTCCGCCAGCCCCTTGTCCGAGACAACAAGGACCTTGACACCCTGCGGCAGCAGTCCGGGCAGACGTGTGATGGAGCCGACGCCGTGCACGACGCGGGTGGGCATGCGAAAGTCGGCGATGGTCTGGAAGGGCATGGATTGGCGGCCGGTGATGGGCGATGGGTGAGAGAAGGGGAAGGTAGGGGGGGCGGTTCGGAGCGGCAAGAATCCCGCAATGCGTCAGGCAATCAGCGCTGCAGTGCCTTGAGTCGAGCGGGCAACTGGGCCAGCCCGTAGATCACATCACCCGCCGACGGCCGGCTTCGGTCGTGCTCCATGTGGATGTAGTGTACCCCGGCGGCAGCACTGGCCTCCCGGTCGTAGCGACCGTCGCCGACGAAGACGGCTTCGGCCGCGGTAATGTCGAACCTTTCCAGGGCGAGCAGCAGCAGGTCCGGCGCCGGCTTCAGCAGCGCATCCTCCCGACTCAGCAGCAGGTCGAAGCGCAGCCCGAAAGTGGCGACAACGTGATCCATTGCCTGGCGGTGATTGTTCGTGATGAGGGCAAGTTTCCACGGCGATTCTTCGAACTGGCGGAACAGCTCGGCGAGGCCGCTGTTGGGTTCAGCGGCAAGTACAGAAGCCATCTCGATTTCGCGCACAATGTCGTCGGCGCGCTGCGCCTCCTCGGGGGACAGCGTATAGATGTGCTCCATGATCCCGATGCCGACGGGCACCCCGACACGGGCGCGCAGGTCCTGCCAGTCGATGTTCGGCACGGTCAGGGTGCCGTCCATGTCAAAGAGCACGGCTTTGATGTTCTTCATGCAGTAACTCTCTGTAAAATCAAGCAGTTAAGATTTTCGCTATTCGGCGTTGTCCCTCAATTGCCCCTCAATAGACGAGAAACTGGCGAAAAGAAGGTGCGCCTCGAGGCTCTCTGGGGAAAGGCGCAGCCTGCTCATCGCGGGCAGTTGGTAATGGGAAGGGGGCTGCCATGGCTGTCGTGAGCACCTACGGCCGTCGCTGGCATCGGCCTAAGCCATCTGGAAGCGTCGTCGCCTTTCCCGGGCATGCTTCGCCTGCGCCTGCGCCTGAAGAAGCCCCGACTACGGTCCTTGAGGAAGATGCTGGCATCACGTTCTCAGCCTTCCTGGCGGAGTTCCGGCGGGACTTCGGTGGATGGTCAGACACCACATGGAGAGGCCTGTCTGGCGTCCTGCACTCTGCGCGCTTTGCGCCCGTAAGAGAGGTCGTGCTACGTTACGCCCTGAGTCGGTACTGGGTGCCCATTGCCCGGCACCCGTGCGCGGCTGTTTGTGCGACTTCCCGAGGCGCCCGTCGCACCACGGGCGGCTTCTCCCCTGCAAATCCGCCGGTATCGTAACTGCATCCACGCGGCGCGCGCAGTGCTCGACAGGAGGGCAACGTGTATCGACCAGGAGCTACAGGGCTGTCTCGTACTCCATCAACCCACGCTTACGGCGCCCGGGGGGTGTGGCCACAGCGTCCGCTCGCAGCCAGGGACCGCGGCGCCACGGCGGGTCGACGACCCGGCGAGCTTCGCCGCGCAGGCGGCTGGGTCTCTCTAACGCGCGTATGCGGGTCCGCCATGGTCTTGCTGTGCGCTGTGGCTGGAAACGCGGATATCTACGACGGCCTGCAGGCACTCGGGGACAGTCTGCGAGCCTGGGAGGGGGCAGGCATTCCTGCGAGCAGCGCCCTACCGGCCAAGAATCTCGGTGACCCCCTGCCGGGTGCGCGCATGGAACACGCCGATGGCCGGGTGCGTCTGCAGTTGCCGCCGCTGCCGGGTCTGCCCGTCCCGTCGGGGCTGTGGGCTGACACAACCGCGACACCGTGGGCGTATTCCGTAGACGTGGACACGCTGCATGGCCTGGTGACGCTGGATGGCCGTGGCATCGCCGGTCTGGCCGCGGACGCCGCGTCAGACCAATTGGTGGAACGGACCCGCGACACGCTGGTGCGCCTGCGCCTGCTGAGTGCGCCGGGCACGGCGTCCCCTCCGGCCTGGGGAGCCGAGGACGTCCGCGCCCACGTCAAGCTGGTCGGGCGGGAAGTGAATACATTCGAGTACTCTGCCGCCGCCTGGTGGCACGGCATGGCGCGGCTGGCGGCGGGCATGACCGTGCACGCGCATCTGCTCCAGGCACAGCAGGACAGCACCGGCACGCGCCTGGACTGGGTGGTGTTCCTTGTCTCCGAGGATCTGGATGCGCCGATGCTGCACAGCGTGCAGCTGCAGGAGCAGCTGGCGGGCGGGGATGCACTGACCACCATTGCGGTGTACGCGCGCCTGGTTCCCGGCGTGCGGCTGGACAACATCGCTGACCTGTTCGCTCCCGGTGCCCCGGCGCGCGCGGACAGCAGCCGCTGGCTGCTGCGCATCGGCGCGCCGCGCTGAGGTCACTCCACTCAAGGCAGCCATGGGCCGACGCATCGTTACCCCATCTTGCTGACACTCGCCGCTCTGGTCCTCACGACCTGCGGCAAGGAGACGCCCTCTGAGCCCGCCCGGGACAACCCGCTGGATGCGCAGAACCCGACGACCGCCGGGGACCCGCTCGCGTTACGGATGGGAGGTGGCACGGAGCAGCCTGTGCTGCGCTGGTCGGCCGCCGGGGCTCCAGGCGTTAGCGGCTACCGGGTGTACCGGTCTGTGGACGGTGGGGAGTACACGCGGCTCACGGATGTTGCCGCGAGCGTTACGGAGTACCCGGACAGATCCGTAGCCGACGGGCATCAGTACCGGTACTACGTGGTGGCGCGCGGAGCCGGCGGGGAGTCCAGCGCGGATGCAGTGGTTCGGACTCTGTGGCGTGCTCCGCCC